>QKEH01000138.1 GCA_003252385.1 Bacteroidota bacterium
TTTGGTGGTTATTGCAGTGGGGTCCCACCTCTTCCCATTCCGAACAGAGAAGTTAAGCCCACTAGCGCCGATGGTACTGCATTAGCGGGAGAGTAGGTCGCCGCCTCCTTTAATCCCGATGCTCGATAGAGTATCGGGATTTTTTATTTCCAACCAATTTCTGTTATCAACTTTCCTGCCCCTTTTGCGCGTCTCTGACCGGGTTTGTTTATATTGGCAGTCCCTTTTTGTCTGGTATGATTATTGCTAAATAGGGCCAACAGTTATGAAGCAGCTCCTTTTTAATTTTCTTATTCTTTCCTGGTTTAGTTTGGGTATTATGGCCGCCGATGGATCTGACAGCCTCGCTGTGATTCAGTCCTGGACATTGACCGATAATTTTACCCGATCCGTACCTCACGATGTGGATACTTCATTACCCAACTTTCAACATTACCATCAGGGATATGCGATATCCACCAGCAATACTACTTTAGCGAATTTAGGGTCACCCATAATGTCCAACTATTTTGTGTTACGAAATGAGGACGATATGGCATTTTTTCTGAAACCCTACCTGGCCTATTTTCAAACCGCTGAAAATACGCAGTACTACAATACGCGAAAGCCCTTCTCGCGAATGTACTATACCTATGGCCCCGGAATATCGAATAAAGAGCAAAGTTTTGAAGCTTTACATACCCAGAACATAAATTCGAAGCTAAATTTTGTACTGCGCTACCATAATATTTCTTCCCGCGGACAATATCCGAATTTGCATGTCAAAAAGAACGTGTACCGGGTGGCAAGCAGTTATTCCGGGAATCGCTACATAATGCACGGCGCTTTCAATTTTAATCGTTATAATGCTGGGGAAAGTGGCGGATTGAAGGCTCCTGAACGTTTTGAGCTTAGCTACGATAACGTTCTGCCCATCGACCTAGTTTCGCGCATTTCTTCGAATAACGACCGAACCTCACGTGCTACCAAAACCATTCGGTATTACGATGTGATGGTTTCACAGCGTTTAAAGTTGTTCACCCTTGAAACAGAACAAGATACTTCTGCCAGTAAAAAGGGAGGGGTGGTGGCAGAACCGGTTCTTACCCATGTATTTAAGATGGATAGAGCCTCGATGTTTTATCAGGATCTTACCGGCTCGCGCTCGGGAGTTTACGATACCTACTATTTCAATACCGATAAAACGGTAGATACTGTGGTGAATTACCGGGTACAGAATACGCTCCAGCTTGAATTTAAAACTACTTTCAGAAAAAAATATCAGGTGGGTTTATACGGTATGGCGGGTCACCGGTTCGAAAAAGTTCATTACAAATCGGAATGGGATTCTACCTGGGTAGCCACAGATACTACCCTGACACTTTTTATCAGACCCAATGGAGATACCCTGAAGGGGATTGATCAAAGGGATCATTTCTCAACCGTTTTCCTGTCAGGAGGGGTGTATGGTAATATCCGTAATAAGGTGAAGTTGGATTTTGCTGGCACCGCGTATCTAGCTGGATATAAGGCTGGGCAGACCGAACTTAAGGGTGGGCTCAATACGCAGTTTAACTTATTGGAACACGATTTATTGCTGGATTTGAATGGACAGCTTACGAATAAAAAGCCCAATTACTTGCTGGAAAATTTTTATTCGAATAACTTTATATATACCGGTTCATTGCTTCCTGAAAATGAGGTTCGTTTATCCGGGATAATCGGTCATCCATCAAAGAACTTTGATATACGCGGTAATTATTACTTACTTCGCAACCTCATTTATTTCAATGAGCAGGCAAAGCCTGAGAACTACGAACAATTAATGAACTATTTCTCAGTAGAAGTAACCAAAACCTTTTATGTATGGAAACTCAGTTCAACCAACAAACTCATTTATCAGGTATCCGAGAATCAGAATGTGCTTCCTCTCCCCAGTATTATAGCCTATAATTCTACTTTTATCGATCATACTTTTCGATTTAAAAAAACCGGAGGAGAACTTGAGGCTATTCTCGGCGTGGATATTTATTACAATACACAATTTTATGGTTACGAGTACGCACCAGCTCTTAGCCAGTTTTATGTACAGAATTCAAAAAAAATTGGAAACCGACCCATGGCGGATGCTTACTTAAACCTAAAACTGAAGCAGGTGCGCTTCTTTTTTAAAACGGAACATTTCAATAGTTACATAACTTATCCATACAGCTATTTCTCCGCTATCCGCTATCCCTACAATTCGTTAACCTACAGGTTTGGTGTATCATGGGTGTTCTATGATTAACCAGTGAATGGTAAGAACTAATTGCGAATTTTATGGTAAAAAACATACAACGAAATAGTAGCGTTGTTCTGCTTTTGGCATTATTGTTCTCGTGCGTGCGCGTAGCAAATCCGGTGCCAGATAAGAACACGAAAGGTAAGTTGGAACAAGTGCTGGAACGGGGAGTACTAAAAGTGGTCACCGATTTTAATTCCAGCAGTTACTTTATATATCGGGGACAGCCTATGGGCTTCCAGTACGATATGCTTCAGGAACTGGCCGATTATTTAGGGGTGAGCCTGGAAGTAGTGGTGAACAACGACCTGGAGGAGAAATTTAACATGCTCGATGAAGGGGTGGTGGATCTGATTGCAGTAAATCTCACCATTACCAAGGAGCGGAAAGCAAGGATGGATTTCACGGTACCCCACACCGAAACGCGTCAGGTGTTGGTACAACGAAAACCGGTGAACTGGCAAAGCCTGAGTGGGCAAAGCCTGGAAGATAGTCTGATCCGGAAGCAGTTAGACTTGGGAGAGAAAGTGGTAGCTGTGCAACGCAATTCATCCTATGCCCAGCGGCTGCGAAGCCTGTCGGACGAAATTGGGGATACCATTTACATTGACGAACGGGAAGAATGCGAGGAGAAACTTATCGAGATGGTGTCTTTGGGGGAACTGGATTATACCGTCTGCGATGAGAATGTAGCTCAACTTAGTGAATCGTACTACGATAACATTGATGTAGCCACGCCCATTAGTTTTTATCAGAACCTGGCTTGGGCGCTCGATAAAGAATCCGACGATTTACGGCAGGCCATTGATAGCTGGTTGCTCGATTTTACCAAGACCAAACACTATGCGGTATTGTATAAAAAATACTTTCAGAGTAGCCGTTCGGCTCAGCGGGTGGAGAGCGATTATTATGCGAATACATCGGGTAAACTATCGCCTTATGATGGAATGATCAAAGAATTCAGCGATGAAATTGGCTGGGATTGGCGACTTGTGGCATCGATGATTTTTCAGGAGTCGCGGTTTAATCCCGAAGCAAAATCGTGGGCAGGAGCATTTGGACTGATGCAGCTGATGCCCACTACCGGCAACCGCTTTGGAGTAGACCCCGATTCGCCACCGAAGATGCAAATACGGGCGGGACTGATGTATCTGGCATGGCTGGATAACCGGCTGCAGGACATTAGCGATGCCGAAGAACGCAAAAAATTTATCCTGGCCAGTTACAACATTGGCCTTGGTCATATTATGGATGCCCGAGCCATTGCTCTCAAAAGTCATTACAATCCCAATGTTTGGGATAATAACGTGGCCGAATGCCTACTTAAAAAGGCCGATCCGAAATATTATACCGATCCGGTGGTGAAGTACGGTTATTGCCGGGGCAACGAAACGTACCGGTACGTTTCGGATATTATGGATCGTTATGCGCATTACAAAAATTTGGTGGTAGAGTAACTGAGCGCCCGGAAGGTCTTAACAACCCGTTTTGCCGATTATGCCGGGGAAATTCTTCTCGATGCGTCGTAATATTTCCCGGAATTCCGAAAGGATCATGGATGTGGCACCCCAAACGGTTTCATTTTCCAGGTCAAAATACGGAGCGTCAATGGTATACCCTCGAACCGAAATACGGGTGTGCTTTATAGTGGAGGCAGCAAGAATATCGGTGAGCCTGCTCTGAACTACATATTGAACCTCGTTTCGATCCGGTACAAAATGGAAAGGTTCCGGATGCCAGAATACAAAGGGAGATACCATAAAGCCACTTACGGCAATGGGCAGGGGGGTAAGTGCGCCCAAAAACCGATTGGGTTCCAGTTGAATTCCTATTTCTTCGAAAGTTTCACGGATGGCTGTTTGAACCAGATTCGCATCGTGTGGATCTCTTTTTCCTCCCGGGAAACTAATTTGCCCGCTATGGTGGCCGTCGTATTGAGCCCTTTTCATCAGAAATACCAAAGGGCATTCACCTAAGCCAATAATTACCGCCACTGCAGCTTCTGTTAAAACTTCTTTCGGAGTCAGAGGTGTGTTGGACCGGTTAGAAGGGAGTAATTCGTTCTGGTACTTTGAGCCGGGAAGCGGCTTTTGAAGTTCGAGGTAAAGTGCTTCGGAAAGTTGCATGGCAGTTAACTGTAACGCAGGGTTTTAACAGGGTCAATTCGTAAAATGATCAGCGAAGGCAGGAACATGGCCAGAAAGATGAAAAGCAGGCTTCCCAGGTTGGTGGCAATAATCAGAAAGGCAGTAAGGTTAATGGGTACATAATCGATAAAATAGGAGGTTTGGTTCAAACTGATGAGCTGGGTTTTATATTGCAGCCAGCAAAGTCCTATTCCGAGCAGATTTCCCCAGAATAAACCCTTTGCAATGAGAAAGAAGGACTGATAGAGAAAGATGCGTTTCACGGTGCGGTTATTGGCACCTAGAGCTTTAAGTAAGCCAATGGTATGGGTGCGATCCAGAATAATTATAATCAGTCCCGAAATCATGTTCACAATGGCGACCAATAGCATGAGGGTGAGAATGATTTTTACATTCATATCCAGCAGGTTGAGCCACTGGAAAATCTGAGGGTATTTTTCCTTAATATTAATCACTCGTAAGCGGGAGCCATCGTCCATAAATTGATAACCAGCCACATCCTGAACCCAGTATGTAATGATATCGATCATGGAATAATCGTTGATCAGGATTTCAAAGCCGCTGATTTGATTGGAGTCCCAGCCATACAGTTTTTGAATGTGCTTCATGTCGACCAGAATAAATTGTTTGTCAAATTCTTCGAGACTGGTTTCGTACAGGCCTTTAATATGAAAACGGCGGGAACGGGGTTGCTCATCAAAGAAGAACATCGGGAAGTCATCGCCCACATGGAGCTGTAGAAGGGAGGCCAGTTTTCGCGATATGAGAACATCGTTGGTGCGCACCGAATCGGAGATGTTCAGAATTTCGCCTTCCACCAGGTTTTCTTTAAAAAACTCCCAGTTGTAATCGGATGCGATACCTTTGGCAACCACACCTTGGTTTTCTTTGCCGGCTTTAATAATTCCTGGTTTGGTGGCGAACACCTGAATGTGCGTTATACCCGGGAGTTGTTTCAGTTTGGGCAGAAAGTCCTGATCGGCAGCAATGGGTAGCGATTCAAAGGAATTATTTGAGTCGAAATTGACGATTTGGATATGGCTGCCAAAACCAATGGCACGGTTCCTGATCTCCTTTTTAAACCCGGTAACTACGGCCAATGTTATTAACATCACCGCAACGCTCAACGATATGGAGAAAACCGATAGGCGGACTATGGAACGGGAAAGGGCTTTTTTCCCTTCCTTATCGAAGGAAAAACGTTGGGCGATATAGTATGAAAGGTTCAAAGTATGCCTTGCTTTGTGAAGAGTATAAAAGTACTAATTTAGACGCGCTTAATCCAAAGTTGTTATGCTGAAAAAAAGCCTGTTTTGTGGTTTGTGTATTTGGGGAGCCAGTTGGCTGGCTGCTTGTTCCAATGATACGGTTCGAGGGAATGAAGCGGTACTGCCGGGGTGTTATCAGATGGAAAGGTATGTTCCTCAGTTGGTTGGAAAGCGGGTTGGGCTGGTGGCGAATCGTGCGTCGTGCGTTGCCGGGCAGCATTTAATGGATACCCTCTCCGAGTTGGGCATTCAGGTAGTAAAGGTATTTAGTCCGGAGCATGGTTTTTCTGGTACCTACGAAGCCGGTGAGGAGGTAGCTTCTGATAGCGTTGTTAATCGACCGCAGTTTCAGCTGGTTTCACTATACGGAAAACGAAGAAAACCTTCGGCAGAAGATCTGCAAGGGGTGGATGTAATGGTTTTTGATTTGCAGGATGTTGGTGTTCGTTTTTATACCTATATCAGCACCCTGCACTATGTGATGGAGGCTTGCTCCGAGCACGGCCTTGCGCTGATGGTTCTGGATCGCCCCAACCCAAACGGGTATTACGTGGATGGTCCGGTTTTGGAAAAGGATTGTAAATCGTTTGTGGGAATGCATCCGGTACCCATGGTGTATGGATTGAGTATCGGGGAATATGCCTGTATGATTAATGGTGAGCACTGGTTGTCGGATTCTTCACAATGCAAATTGCAGGTGGTTACCTGCAAAAATTACGACCATACCACAAGGTATGCACTTCCGGTAGCTCCATCGCCCAATCTGCCCGATATGTCGGCTGTATACTGGTATCCATCCACCTGTCTTTTCGAGGGAACAGTAGTATCCGAAGGCCGCGGAACCGAAGCCCCATTCCGGATTTTGGGTCATCCCGATTATCCGCTTCACGACTTTCAGTTTACCCCTCATGTTATCGAGGGAGCTTCGCTAACTCCAAAATTTAAGGATCAGCTGTGCTATGGACTCGATTTGCGAAAGATACCTCTGGATACGCTTCAGCAATTTCGTACGATACAACTGGAGTACCTGCTGAATTTTTACCAGGCATTAGCCGTGGGCGAAGATTTCTTTACCGATTATATCAATCTGCTTGCCGGAACCAAGTCGTTTCGCCGGCAGGTTGTGGCCGGTTGGACAGCCGAACAAATCCGGGCCAGTTGGAAAGAAGGGTTGGAGGGATATAAAAAAATCAGGGCCAACTACCTGTTGTACCCTGATTTTAAAGAATGATCTACGAAAAGATTACCGTATCGTCCTTCCGGGATATTGTTTAAGTCCTTCCTCGAGGCATACCATGGCTTTTTTGATGTCTTCGACATTGATTACATAAGCGAGACGCACTTCCTGTTTACCCAAATCGCCTACCGTATAAAAGCCGGCTCCCGGAGCCAACATAACCGTGCGACCCTGGTAGCTGAAATCGCTGAGCATCCAGCTGGCAAATTTCTCGGCATCGTCAACCGGTAGTTTGGCCATCACATAAAAAGCACCTTTCGGGGTCGGGCAAACTACCCCGGGTATTTTGTTCAGCGCTTCCACAAGGCATTTTCGCCGCGAGAGATATTCCTGAAACATGCCCGACATGTACTCGTCGGAGGAGTCAATTGCAGCTTCGCCTGCAATTTGCCCAACATAGGGAGGGCTTAGACGAGCCTGGCAAAATTTGAGTGCCGTGTCGCGGAGTTGCTTGTTTTTCGTAACCAGAGCTCCGGTTCGCAGGCCGGTAGCGCTGTAACGTTTCGACAAGGAGTCGATCAGTATGGCATGGTTTTCCAACCCTTCGAGGCTCATTACTGAGATAAATTCTTCGTTGTCGTACACAAACTCACGGTACACCTCATCGGAAAGCAGGAACAAATCGTGTTCGAGCACCAAATCGCGAATTTGTTCCAATTCCCTGCGGCTGTATACGTAGCCGGTAGGGTTGTTGGGGTTGCATATAATAATACCTTTGGTACGGGGGGTAATTTTCTTTTTAAACTCCTCAATAGGAGGCAGTGCAAACCCATTCTCAATTTTGGAAGTTATGGCCACCACATTCACATCGGTGGAAGTGGCAAAGCTGTAATAATTGGCATAAAAAGGCTCGGGAACCAGAATTTCATCGCCTGCATTCAGGCAGGTTAGCAGTGTGATGGTAATGGCCTCGGATCCCCCGGTCGTAATCAGAATATCTTCGTAGTCGACAAAAATATTGTTGCGTTTATAATATTCTGCCATTTTCCGTCGCAGGGATTCCATGCCGGCACTATGGCTGTATTCCACAATATTCGACTTCAGGTTGCGGATGGCCGCCAATGCCTTATCAGAGGTGGGAATATCAGGCTGGCCGATGTTTAAACGAAGAACGGTCTTGCCCTGCTTTTCGGCAGCTTCGGCAAGGGGTACCAATTTCCGGATAGGCGATTGAGGCATTTGTGAACCTCTGTTTGAAATCCTGGGCATGATGCTTACTTTATAGTATTGTTATTTATGTAGATGGTAAAAAAAGAAACTCACAGATAATCATCTGTGAGTCACGATTATCTGTATAAATTGTTTTCTAATCTGCCGCCGCCGCTTGTTCGTTAGGGCCTTCAACCGTTCCACGTATGTGCAATACAATGGGTTCCTCGTTGGCATTGGAATACACACTGATGGATTTACTGAAGTTGCCAATTCGGCGGGTGTCGTAGTTTACTTTAATCTCGCTGCTCTCGCCAGCATTGATCGGCTCCCGTGGCCATTGGGGAATGGTACAACCGCAGGAACTGCGTACGTTGCTTAGTACAAGGGGCTCCACTCCGGTGTTGGTAAACGCGAAGTTGAAGGTGCCATCGTCGCCTTGTTTGATGGTGCCAAAATCGTGCTCGGTAACGCTAAATTCAATTGCCGGGCCTAATGCTTTTTTTTCTTCACCAGTGGTGTTTTGCGAACAGCCAATGCCGAAAATCGCCAGTGCCAGTGAAATGCTTGCAAAAAACTTTTTCATAATTCAAATTTTTTCAGTTGGACAAATTTAGAAGATATTTTGAAAGTTGGTACGTGAAGCAGGGTGTTTTGTAACACAATTTAACATATTGTTAAGGATTTAGCTTTTTTTCTCATATAAAGAAAGACGGCCAGAGGCACTGTGAGTGGAGAGGCACTTGGCTTTCATCGGCACATTCAGATAGCACCTCTGTGCTGTCGGAGCAAAGCATTTATTTTATATTTTTGTGCCTCATTTTTAAAGGTATAAAACACGGATTATGGAAATTCCCAGCAAGTACAATTCGCAAAGTGCAGAAGAGAAATGGTATAAACACTGGAACGATAGTGGTTTTTTCAGGTCGGTTCCGGACGATCGTGAACCTTATGCCGTAGTGATTCCTCCTCCCAATGTTACCGGAGTGTTGCACATGGGGCACATGCTGAATAATACCATACAGGATATTCTGGTGCGCCGCGCCCGTATGCTGGGGAAAAACGCCTGCTGGGTACCGGGTACCGATCATGCTTCCATTGCTACCGAAGCCAAAGTGGTAGGTAAGCTCCGCAATGAGGGCATCAAAAAATCGGATCTCTCGCGCGACGAATTTCTGAAACATGCCTGGGACTGGACTGAAAAACACGGGGGGATCATTCTGGAACAACTCAAGAAGCTGGGAGCTTCGTGCGATTGGGATCGCACCGCCTTTACCATGGACGACCAACTTTCCGAAAGCGTGATCCGGGTGTTTGTTGATTTGTACAATAAAGGCTACATCTATCGCGGTGTACGCATGGTAAACTGGGACCCTCAGGCTAAAACTGCGGTTTCCGATGAAGAGGTGATTTACAAAGAAGAGCAATCGAAATTATACTACGTTCGCTATCAGGTGGAAGGTGCCAACGAGTGGGTTACCATTGCCACCACCCGTCCCGAAACCATTCTGGGCGATACGGCGGTTTGCGTAAACCCCAACGATGAACGTTTTTCCGGACTTATTGGGAAAAAAGTGATTGTTCCCCTGGTAAACCGCCCGGTGCCCATCTTGCTCGACGAGCACGTGGACATGGAGTTTGGTACCGGCTGTTTGAAAATTACTCCGGCTCACGATGCCAACGACTATGCTATAGGTCAAAAGAATAATCTGGAGGTGATCGACATATTTACCGATGACGGCCATTTGAGTGCAGCCGCTCAGTTGCTGGTAGGGGTGGAACGATTTGAGGCTCGGAAACAAATTATTCCCCTGCTGGAGGCAGCCGGAAACATGGTTAAGATTGAGGATTACAAGAATAAGATCGGGTATTCGGAGCGTACCGATGTAGTGATTGAGCCCCGTTTGTCGGCACAGTGGTTTATTGCCATGAAAAAGTTGGCCGAACCGGCTCTGGAGCATGTCATGAACGACAATATACGCTTTCATCCTCCGAAATTTAAAAACCTCTACAAGCACTGGATGGAAAACATCAAGGACTGGTGCATTAGCCGACAGTTGTGGTGGGGGCACCGGATTCCGGTTTACTACCTGGCCGATGGCGAATTTGTAGTGGCAGAAACCCCCGAGAAGGCTCTGGAACTGGCTCAACAAAAAACAGGGAATGGGGCACTCACCCTCAATGATTTGAAACAGGATGAAGACGTATTGGATACCTGGGCTTCATCGTGGCTCTGGCCCATTTCGGTGTTCAATGGCATCAACGAACCGGGCAACCGCGATATTAGCTATTACTATCCTACTGCCGACCTGGTTACCGCTCCGGATATTATTTTCTTCTGGGTGGCCCGTATGATTATTGCCGGCTACGAGTACCAGGGAGAAATGCCCTTCCGGAATGTGTATTTTACTGGCATGGTGCGCGATAAGCTTCGTCGTAAAATGTCGAAGTCGCTGGGCAATTCGCCCGACCCGCTCGACCTGATCGAGAAATACGGTGCCGACGGGGTGCGCGTGGGTATGCTGCTTTGTTCGCCTGCCGGTAACGATATTTTGTTTGACGAAAGCCTTACCGAACAGGGAAGGAATTTTAGCAATAAGCTTTGGAATACCTTCCGACTGATTCATGGCTGGGAGGTAGATGTCCAAATCGGCCAGCCCGATTCGGCTGTAAAAGCTATAGACTGGTTCGATAGCAAGCTGAGTCATTCGCTGGAAACAATCTCGGATCATTTTTCGAAATTCCGAATCAGTGATGCGCTTATGACGGTTTATACCCTGGTGCGCGATGATTTTTCGGGATGGTACCTCGAAGCAGTAAAGCCAGCCTATCAGCAGCCTGTTGATAAGGCTACTTATGCCGCTACGGTCGATTTTCTGGAAAAAGTGCTCAAAGCTCTGCATCCCTTTATGCCATTTATCAGCGAAGAAATTTACCAGTATATTGCCGAACGCGAAGCCCGCGACAGCATCATGGTAAGTGAGATGCCCAAGCCCGGTTCTGTAGATATGACCCTGCTGGATCATTTTGAGGAAATGAAAGAACTTATTGGAGCCGTGCGGAACCTGCGTCAGGAAAAGAACCTGTCGCCCCGGGAACCGTTGCATTTGAAAATAACCGCCAATGGCACGGCCTATGATACCAACCTGTTACCGGTGGTGAGCAAACTGGCCAACCTGGCTTCGGTCGACTTTGTGGATAAACACGGGGATGGAGCCATTACCTTTCTGGTACGTACCACGGAATACAGCGTGCCTATGGCCGACCTGATTGATATGGACGTTGAAAAGGCCCGTCTGGAAGAAGAGTTGAAGTACAACCAGGGCTTCCTGCAGTCGGTGATGAAGAAGCTGGACAACGAGCGCTTCGTGAACAGTGCTCCGGCTCAGGTGGTAGAAATGGAGAAAAAGAAACAAGCCGATGCCGAAGAGAAAATCAGAGCTCTGGAAGCTCGGTTGAGCAAATTGAACTAGACGTATTGCAGAAAAAAGTTTGAAGCCCGATGGATCACTTCTGTCGGGCTTTTTGTTCCATAGGCAGAATGCAATGGTAGATGAAGGCATTTACCGGAGTGGGTACCCCGTATTGGAGCCCCAGGCGTACCACCGATCCATTCTGATACTCGATTTCCGAGGGCTTGCCTTCCCACACATCGCGCGTAAGCGACGAGGTGGCACTGTGCGGATACGCATCGATAGCCTCCATGCAGCGTTCAACCACGTCGGGTTTCAGATGGATACCGGCCTGCATTCCAACATCCCGGATTTCCTGCATTAATTCCGTCATCAGAATACGTGTTTGGGGCAGTTCGCGGCATTCGCCGTAGGTGGTTCGGGTAACAGCAAGCAAACCACTGGTGCAAATACCTATAAATTTATTCCACATATCTACCCGGATATCGTCCGAAAACCGAGCCGTGATGTTGGCCGAACGGAAAACCTGCAGAACCTCTTCCTTTTTAATGGATACAGGGCGTAACCACTCCCCGTAGATTATAGTAGGTTCAATGCCTTTGTGATATACCACGCCGGGAGCTTCCAGCATAGAGAAAATCCGACACAGTCCGCCCAGTACGATGCCTTGCTTCATTCCCTCGTGCAGTTCGTTTGGAATCTGCACTCCGTTTTGCAGCGGAATAATCCAGGTGTCTTTATGCACAATCTGGTGCAAGTCGTTTAATATGTCGGCAACCTGCCAGGCTTTCAGGCAAATCAAAACAAGGTCAACAGTGCCTAGTTCTGCGATGGTATCGGTAACTGTTGCAGGATAAATGCAGAAGTCCCCCAAGGGGCTTTTTACCTGAAGTCCTTTTGCACGAATGGCTTCCAGATTACTGCCCCGTGCAAGAAAACGTACATCGTGGCCGGCTTGAGCCAGTCGGCCGCCAAAATAACC
>QKEH01000071.1 GCA_003252385.1 Bacteroidota bacterium
GGTGATCCAGACATGGATCTCGCGGCGGTCGCCAAAACCTTTGTAGGATGTATTGAGCACACATACGTCGAAGCCGGCCGAATGGATCATGGAATAGTTCTCCAGAGCCCGGCCAAACAATTCGGGTTCCGTGCGGCTGAACTCAAACAGCAGGGTATTGTTCCCTTTTCCGGAAATACCCGACAGCTGCACTACCTGGGCGATGGCCGACGTGTAGGAAGGGCTGATGATGGTATCCAGGTATACCCGGTTCCGGTTTCCCGAAGCCAGGTGGATTAATCGCTCCAGCACCACTTTCGATTCGCGGTTGGTCTGTTTGGACAAATACCCTTCGATAAAATGAATATAGGTTCCAAAGCCGTACTTATAGGATACCCAACGTAATAGGTCGAATGCGCTGCGGCGTTTGAAGGTGTCGGGCGAAATACAGATCACAAAGGGGCGCCAGTAGGCATCCAGGTCGTCCTTGCTGGCGCGCTGAGCTAAAATCTGCAACTGTCGGCTAAGTTGAAAAATTACTCCGCGGAAGAGCTTCTCGAAACCTTTCTTTTCCTTGGTACTGGAGGTGATGGAGTAATAAATAAGAATCATAATGGTGAGTGAAACCAAGGCATAGGGAGCGTTCATCTGAAACATCAGCCAGAAAGAAAGCGCCGTGCCTACCAGAGAGATATACCAGCGCGACCGAAAGGTGGGCCGGTAGGAAGGATCGGCAGCAAAATGTTCCAGTAATGAAACCAGGCAAATGGCACCATAGGTAACCATGAAGAACATGGAAATAATTTGCGCCACAAATTCAATGGATCCGATGGAAATAAAGATGAAGGCAATGAGGATGCTGATCAGACTGGCATTTCGGGGTTCGTTGGATTCTCCGATGCCTTTGGAAAAATAGCGGTTAATGAATTTGTTCGGGATAATGTTGTCGGCACCCACGGCTTGCAAGGTTCGCGGGGCAACCAGAATGGAACCTATAGCCGATGACAGGGAGGCCGCAGCCAGCCCAATGGGTATGATAGGGCTCCAGTGCGCCACCCGCTGCATGATGAGCGCATTAGCCGGATCGGCCAATTCGTCGGGCGTAAAAGAAATGGCCAGTTTGTAGGCCACCCCCATATACACCAGAAAGCCTATAATGGTGGCCAGCAAGGTGCCCCGGGGCAGCGATCGGGAAGGGTCTTTCAAATCGCCTGAAAGCCCCAGCCCTGCCGCCAGTCCGGTAAATGCCGGAAAAATAATGGTAAAAACAAAGAAGAAATTTGCGGGGTTTTCCACCCCCTGATACAGTGAATTTCGTACCGGCTCCACGTCAGCCTTTCCGGTAAAAAACAATACCAGCGACACCCCAAGAATTCCGGCCACCACGTATAGCGCCTTCATGCCCATATTGGCTCCTCGCACCAGAACTATAACAGACAGAATGCCCATCGCCGGAAGGCTGATCAGCCGTTTGTCAAACATCGGCAGGTTATAATGGGCGAGCAGGTATTCCTGCAAAGGTTCAAACGACTCGGCAAAGGCAATGATGTAAAAGGCAATGCTTATGGCTTGGCTCAGGTAGAGCGTAACGCCCACGGTTGCTCCAATGTTTAACCCAAACGACCGGGAGATAATGTAGTACGCTCCGCCGCCCAGTACGCGCTGGTTGGTGGCAATTTCGGCTACGGCAAAAGCTGTGGGGATGGTTACCAAATGACCGATCAGTATGATACCGGCCACCGAAAGAAACCCCAGATTGCCTACCGCCCATCCGAATTTAAGAAACAGAATAGCTCCAAGAATGGTGGATATGGAGGTTACAAAAACCTCCGGAGTGCCAAAATTGGCTTTCTTTTTCAGGAGTGATTTCGACATGTTGAATCGATTGGTGGAAGGTTAAAAATAACAAAGATTTACAAACCCCCTCGCCAAAGGCTTGTATTCCCCGATTAATCTGCCGTCCAATCACTACATCGGGCATCCTTCAGCAAATCCTCCAACGAACGGATAACTGTTGCCCCGGAGTGTTTTAACCGAGCCTCGGACTGATGTCCATCCGCCACCAAAAGGCACCGGCACCCAAGCTCTTCAGCTACTTCAAAATCGTGTAACGTGTCACCAATAAACAGAATATCGCCGGCATCGAGGCCTTGTTTTTCAACCCACGCTTTGGCCATGCGGCTTTTACTGGCAGCATAGATATCTTCAATGCCCAAAATTTCTGTGAAGTAAACTTCCAGCCCTTTGTTTCTGACCGATTCCAGCAACATATCCTGCCGCATAGCCGACACAATCACCTGTTGTTTGCCCTCTCGATTAAAAAATTCCAGCACATCCTTCGCTTTTCCCGCTAATGGAGCACTGCCCAAAGCCCGATTGTAAGCATCAATGAATTCTACCGACAATGCTTCAAAGCTCTCCCGCGTAAAGTCGAAACCAATTTTTTGGTAATAGTTTACCACCGGAAACCCAAAAACTTCTTTGTAAAGCTCCAGATTCAACTCCGGCATATTCCTTTTACGCAGCATGGCGTTCATGGTATTCAGGCAAGTATGCGCATCATCCAGCAGGGTGCCGTTCCAATCCCAAAAGAGCATTTTTTCCAAAATAGCCATCGTTCTCTCTGATAATTTAACCAGGTGGGCTGACCCGGCTTATTCATTGGCTCGGATCCACCTTTGACTGTACCGCGCGCCCTGCTCCGAAATAAACAACAACTGATACACCCCGGGTTTAAAAGCCTGCACATCCAGAGTTTGTTCGGTAGCCTCCCGAACCTCATCCATAGCAACCAGGCGTCCGGAAGAATCAAGCAGGCGAAGCGTTCCGGTTAAAGCCCCGGGAAATTCGACCGTAAGTGTGGTTGTTGCGGGTACCGGATAGATATGCAGCCCGGTGCTGGGTGGTTCGGCTTGGGTGAGTGCCCCCGGAACCCTTACGGTAAAGTTTACAGTGAGGAGTCCTTCCGAATGTATGTTCCGACAGATCAGCTCGTAACCGGCTCCGGTTAGCTTTAATAATTGGCTAACATCCGCTCCATTGTAATAGACGGAACCTAGCGTATAGCCCGAGAATACTTCGATACGAAAAACCACACTATCGCCCCAGGCCACCTGGTTATTTAAGATGGCAACCTGTCCCCCTGCATCAAGCTGCACGCGTTGGGTAAACCGTTGCCGGCTATAGCGTGCTTCCAACAGACCGTTTTGAGTTACGGAATTAACCGCGAAACTGTATCCTGCGGGAACTTTGGGCTCCAGTTGTGCTGCAATATCCACTCCGTTATAGCGTATCGCCTCTAGCTGATATCCGATGTCCGGTAAAATTGAAAAATCGACCCGGCCGCCCCAATGCACAAGGGTGTCCTGAGGCGTTATGTTTACGCCTTCGCCCGATGAAACGGTAAGGTGAAGTTCTTTTAACGCAAAGCCTATGTTGAGCGTGCCATGATCGGTAAGTTGCTCCAGGGTGAGCGTGAATCCTTCGTCTGCGGGAGTTATATTCTCCTGCACATCGGTGCCGTTAAACTGTGCTGAGACAATTTCATAGCCCGGATCCGGAATCAACAGAAATGTGGTATCGTGGCCATAGGTAACCACCGCCGATGCAGGGGTAATGCTTCCTCCCTCCGAAATTTGTGTATGTACCGATATGCCCCGCAATTCGAACTGCAACTCCAAATCCCCGTTAGTTTGTATCCGATGTACGGTATAGGTATAGCCTTGTCCGGTAAGTACCAATAGATCCAGTACATCCATGCCGTTGTACAGCGCCTGACTGACTTCGTACCCCGGCTCGGGGGTAATTATAAAGGTCTGATCGCTGCCCCAGGCTACCACGCTGGTTTCCGGGGTCACCCGGCCTCCGGCAGCAGCTGAAGCGGTAAGCGTATAGGTTATCGGGACGAAAACCACCTCCAGATTTCCACTCTCGCGTATATCGTTCCGTGTATATTCGTAACCACCCGGTATGCCAACCAATTGCGATAGTATAGAGTTATTGTTGTAGAAAACGGAAGTGAGTTCAAAACCTTCATCCGGCAGTATGGTAAACGTCTGTTGTGCCCCCCAGTCCACCACCTGGCTCATGGGGTTGACCGAACCTCCGGTTGAGGCGGTAACTGACAAGGTATATTGTTTTCTTCTGAAAGTCACGTTTACAGTACCGTCAGTAGTAATGTTTTCGGCTGTAAATTCGTAACCGTCGGATACTGCAACGAGTTGTCCGACAACCTCTGTTCCATTAAATCTGACTGAAACCACCTCGTAAGCTTCCCCGGGCAAAATGGAAAAAACCGCACTGCTTCCCCAGCTAACCTGATCGGTTACCGGACTAACCGTTCCTCCCGTCCCGAAGCTAGCCGTAATATCAAATTCCATCAGTCGGATGCTCAGCGACAACAGTCCGGCTTCCCGGATATTCTGCCGGGTAAATTCATAACCGCCTGCAACTTCCCGAAGCTGATTCAGAACATCTTCTTCATTATAGGTAGCTCCTGCCAGCTCGTAACCGGGCTCCAGAGTTATGTTGAAGGTAAAATCGCTTCCCCAGGTTACCGTTTGGGTTTCCGGGTCGACACGTCCTCCCGTTCCGGCAACAGCAGTCAGTTCAAATTCCTTCAAGCCGAAACTCACTTCCAGGTTTCCCTGCTCCACAACCGGGTTTGCCGTGTATTGCCATCCATTGGCCAGTGGGGTAAGATCCGAAAGTATATCGATTCCATGGTAACGGGCGGCAGTCAACTCATAGCCCGGGTCGGGAACCAGGGTAAAGTGTTGTTCCGAACCCCAGTCGGCCACTACCGACGCAGGCGTTACACTTCCTCCGGTGCCTGCAGTTGCCTGGAGGTTAAATTGCAATTTTTGGAACTGCAACTGTAACCCGCCATTGGAATGCATAGCAGCTACCGTAAATTCGTAACCATCATTAACAGGTATCAGTTCCGAAAGCACATTAACCGAATTATAGGTAGCAGCTATCAGCTCGTAGCCCTCATTCGGAGTAATCTGGCAGGCAGCACCGGACCCCCAGGTGACCACTTGTTGAGCTGGGGTGACAGACCCTCCCGTACCGGCTGAGGCGGTCAGGGTAAACTCCTGCAAGGCAAAGGTTACCTCCAGATGCCCATTGGTCTGAACGTTTTCAAGGGTATATTCGCTATGCCCGTTTACCCCCTGAAGGGCTGCCCGTACATCGGAACGATTATACAGAGCTGAAAGCACCTCGTAACCTTCATTGGGAGTCAGTACAAAGGTATGCTCGGCACCCCAGTTTACCACCATGGTATTCGGAGTTATTGTACCTCCTGCGCCCGAAGCAGCAGTGAGGGTATAGGTCTTTATTCTGAAATGTGCCTCCAGCAGGCCATTGGCACGTACGTTGCCGGCCAGATACTGGTATCCACCCGCAACGGTGGTAAGCTCTGCGAGTACATCGGTCCCGTTGTAACTGGCAGAAGTCAATTCATAGCCCGGATCGGGAACCAGGGTAAAACGTTGCGCGGAACCCCAGTCGGCCACTACCGACGCAGGCGTTACACTTCCTCCGGTGCCTGCAGTTGCCTGGAGGTTAAATTGCAATTTTTGGAACTGCAACTGTAACCCGCCATTGGAATGCATAGCAGCTACCGTAAATTCGTAACCATTATTAACAGGTATCAGTTCCGAAAGCACATCAACCGCATTGTAGGTGGCGGCTACCAGTTCATAGCCCTCATTCGGAGTTATCTGGCAGGCAGCACCGGACCCCCAGGTGACCACCTGTTGAGTCGGGGTGACGGATCCTCCCGTACCGGCTGAGGCGGTCAGGGTAAACTCCTGCAAGGCAAAGGTTACCTCCAGATGCCCATTGGCCTGAACGTTTTCAAGGGTATATTCGCTATGCCCGTTTACCTCCTGAAGGGCTGCCCGTACATCGGAACCATTATACAGAGCCGAATGCACCTCGTAACCTTCACCGGGAGTCAGTACATAGGTATGCTCGGCACCCCAGTTTACCACCATGGTATCCGGGGTTACGGTACCTCCTGCATCCCATGCGGCGGTGAGGGTATATGTTTTCAGTCTGAAGTTCACTGTCAGCAATCCATCGAACTGCACGTTGGTTCGGGTATAGCTGTAACCTCCGGGAATGACGGCGACATCGCCCATAACATCCTCCATGTTGTAGCTGGCCGAAATAAGTTCGTAACCGGGATTGGGGCTGATGGTAAATACCGGGTTGCTCCCCCAGGTCACCCATTGAGAGGCCGGACTGACACTTCCTCCCTGGCTCGCCGAGGCTGTAACTGAATATTGAGGAAGCACTGCACTCACTGCCAGCAAACCATTCTCATGAACATTGGCAACCGTGTATTCGAAACCACCTGGCACGGCAGTCAATTGAGCACTCACATCGGCTCCATTGTAGGTTACAGCATCCAGCTCATAGGGAGCTTCGAGTGCAATGGTAAAGGTATGCTCGCTGCACTCAGCTACTGAGGCCGAAGCCGGAGCAATTTGGTATCCGCTGCCAATTGTCGCATCCATCTGGTATAGTTGGGCTGCATACTCGTAGGCACCCGCATCAACCAACGCATTCAGAATGCGCGAATTACCCTCTAAATCGGTAGTAACACCACTGGCAATGTGGCTATTGTTTCCGGCATCGATACAGGGTGAGCCGCAGCGTACCTTCCAGTTGGCATTTTCGATTTGTGTGCGTTCTGCTTCGGAACCCGCATTTCCAATAAAAGACACCGGTGCTATAAACGCCGGGCCATCGCTGGCCAGGTTCATTTCAGAAAGTATCTGATTGTTGATTCCCGGAGGCAGGCTTCCCTGAGCCGCACAATTCTCGAAGGTTCCAAGGGCATGAGGAAGCAGAAACTGAGGATAGGTATTGGCATAGTTCCCCCAGATGATGGTATTGTAGACATATCCGTCGCGGTTTTGAATTCCTCCGGCAACGGAGTTTACCGTGCCTGCGGTATTATCGGTAATAGTGCACCCGCGCAAGGTACCGTTAAAGTTATACACCCCGCCGCCAATGGAAGCACTGGCTCCCAGTACAAGGCAGGAATTATTGGTAATCAAACAATTGTTCAGATTGGCATTGTACAAATTAATTCCCCCACCATAGGGTCGGTTTATTGCTTCGAGCGAGTTATTGGTTACTATTCCGTTGTTCAGGGTAACACCGGCACTTGTATTCAATGCATAAAGATAAATGCCGCCTCCAAAAGCGGCATCGTCGCTGTGAAGGATATTGTGACTGGCGGTACACGAATACAGGCTTCCGGAGTGACAGTAGATGCCGCCGCCATAATTCTCGCCGGTTGAGCGGGATTGGTTATAGGTAGCTGTTCCCAGTGTGATATTGGATTGTAGGCCATACAAACCACCTCCCTGCGAAATACCTCCGGAAGTCATTTGGTTTTGGCTGGCCAATGCACTGGTAACGGTACACGAGCTGCAATACATCCCACCGCCCACCGTGGCATTTCCGCCCACAAGGGTGTTTTCGCTGGCAGTGCTGTTCTGCAGGGTGCTGCTTTTTGCGTAGATCCCTCCTCCAAATGCATTGGTTGCTTCAATCGTGTTGCCATGGGTAGTGATATGGGTAGCGCTGCAGGAATTGAGATACACGCCTCCACCCTGTGCGGTACTTCCTGCAATATGGTTGTTGCTGAAAGAACAGTTCAGAATGCTGGCTCCATGAACGAAGGCTCCGCCACCATAGGCATTGCTGACAGCATCGGGGCTTTGGGCGGCACATTGGGTGATGTGTACCTCTTCTAACGAAAGGCTTCCGGCTGACATATTGGCCAGGATACCCCCGCCTAGGTAGCCGGTAAGGGTGCTGGAGCCTATGGTCTGAGTGGTTATGCCGGCCTTCGCATTTTGAAGGATCAGGTTCCGGATCGACAGGTTGACCCCTGCCTTGCCCACAATTTCAAAAATACGACAATAGCGAAGATCACTATCGGTACCATCCCACCCGCCATCGAGGGTTGCTGAGTTTCCACCTGAGCTCCCTATGGAAAGCGATTTCTTGCCCAGTTTCAATGCCGAATCGAGAGCAATGGTCAAATTGCCGTCGAAGAGGATTTCATCGCCACTGGCGGCCAGAGCAATGGCCTGGCGTAAAGTGCCGGCGCCGTTATCGGCAGGCGAGGTTACCAGGATTTGTGCTGCATGGCCGAAGAGCGAAATTTGAAGGAGCAGCAGGCAATACAAGCCTCTTTTTAGCGTATTCATCAGGAGTGTTTTCGGTGATAGATTGCGGGTTCATTTCGTCTTTTGCAAAGCTAGGGCCTTTTTTTAACTTCCAGTCGACCTAACTCATTCATTGGTCAACAATTATGGGGTATTACTCAAAGAACGAGCCTCGGAGCACCCGAATGTTTCCCTCTGAATTTCAACCCCTTTTACAGCTTGTGTTTCTCCAAAAAGAGGGGCGCTGTACCCCTTTTTCCATGCCATCCTAAAATTCCTGTGGCCGCTCTTTCATGATTCAAAAATTATTTTACATTTGCATACCTGCGAGGGAAAACCCTAAAACTAATACGCAGAACTAACTATTAAATAATTGAATAACAGATGAAATCTTACACGACCGAACTGATCAAAAACATTGTTTTGGCAGGCAACTCAGGTTCAGGAAAGACCACTTTAGCCGAAGCAATGCTTTTTGAAGGAAAAACAATCGACCGACGCGGTGACATTGACAGTAAAAACACGGCTTCCGATTTTCGTGACATTGAACATGAAAATGGAAACTCCATTTTTTCGTCTCTACTTTCAACCGAATACAATTCCAAGAAATTGAACATTCTGGATGTGCCCGGGCTGGACGATTTTGTGGGAGGCCTTGCCACTTCCATGGATGTGGCGGACAGTGCTTTGATGGTGCTCAATGCTCAAAACGGTGTAGAAGTAGGTGCTGAAATTCACAACCGGTACCTACAAAAGGCCCGGAAGCCAATGATTATTGCGGTGAACCAGCTCGACAGCGACAAGGCCAACTATGAAAAAACCATCGAGAGTGCCAAGGATCGTTTTGGCAGTGCCGTAACAGTGGTTCAGTACCCTATTGAAACCGGAGCCGGGTTCAACGCCATTATTGATGTGCTTACCATGAAAATGTACAAGCTGGGCGAAGAGGGTAAAATGGAAGCTGTAGCCATTCCGGCCAGCGAAGCCGAACGTGCAGCCGAATTACAAAATCAGCTGGTGGAAAAAGCTGCAGAAAACGACGAGGGCCTGATGGAACTTTTCTTCCAAAACGATGGTCTCACCGAGGATGAAATGCGTGCCGGAATCAATGCAGGACTGCTTACCCGTGGAATTTTCCCTGTTTTTTGCGTGTCGGGAAAGAAAGACATGGGAGTGGGACGTCTGATGCAGTTCCTTACCAATGTGGCACCCAGTCCAAAACAGTCAGCTCCAGCTAAAGATAAGGACGGAAATGAGGTTCCTTGCGATGCATCCGGCCCTGCCAATCTTTTCGTTTTTAAAACCAGTATTGAACCCCATATCGGAGAAGTAATATTCTTTAAGGTGATGTCAGGAACCGTAAACGAAGGCGTTGACCTGAACAATACCGTGACCAAGAATAAAGAACGTTTAAGCCAGTTGTTGGTAAGTGCCGGTAAGAACCGTACCAAAATAGCCAGTCTATGCGCCGGCGACCTCGGAGTTACGATGAAACTCAAAGGTACCCGGTTCAACCATACCCTGAGTTCGGAAAGTACCGTATTCCCAAAAACCCGGTTGCCCGAGCCCAAATACCGTACAGCTATTCGTCCAATTACCGAAGGCGACGAAGAAAAACTGGGAGAAGCCCTTAACCGGATGCACCAGGAAGACCCGACCATCCATATTGAATATTCTAAGGAACTCAAACAAATCATTCTGTCGGGTCAGGGCGAATACCACATGAACATTCTCAAATGGCACCTGGATCACCAGTTTAAAGTCGAAACCGAATTTGTGGCACCCAAAATACCCTATCGCGAAACCATTACCAAAGCCGCACAGGCCGATTACCGACATAAGAAACAATCGGGGGGTGCCGGACAGTTTGGCGAGGTACACATGGTTATTGAACCCTATACCGAAGGTGCCAAGCCCCGGGATATGTTCAAACTCAATGGAAAGGAGATGAAAATTTCGGTACGTGCCGAAGAAGAGCACGCTCTTCCCTGGGGAGGCAAGCTGATGTTCTACAACTGTATTGTAGGAGGTTCGATAGATGCCCGGTTCTTGCCCGCTATTTTGAAAGGGATTAACGAGAAAATGGAAACCGGTCCGCTTACCGGTTCCTACGCCCGCGATATTAGCGTATACGTGTACGATGGCAAGATGCACCAGGTCGACTCGAACGAAATTTCGTTTAAGCTGGCAGGGCGCAACGCCTTTGCCAAAGCCTTTAAGGAGGCCGGCCCAAAAATTCTGGAACCGGTGTACGACGTGGAAGTTTTGGTCCCGTCCGAACGGATGGGCGATGTGATGAGCGATCTTCAGGGACGCCGGGCTATTGTTCAGGGCATGTCGAGCGAGAAAGGATTTGAGAAAATTTCAGCCCGGGTACCCCTGGCCGAAATGAACAAATATTCCACTTCGCTAAGTTCCATGAGTGGCGGCCGGGCGATGTATTCCATGAGCTTTGCCGAATATGCCGCAGTTCCGGGCGATGTTCAGGAAAATCTGCTGAAGGCCTACGAATCGGAACAGGATGACGAATAAGTGACTGTTAACTAATTCCTCAAAAGTCCCTGCAACTTAGAAGCAGGGACTTTTTAGTTTTGTCTCCACATATAGAAAACAAAGGAATTCATCAGACCATTGCTTGCATAGCCTTATGAGCCCTTCATATCATACTATAATGAAAACTTCATCTTCCATCTTCTTTCGCATCATGGCCAGCAGTGCTCTTTTCTATGGATTGCTGCTGCTCAACCTGGTATGGATTGGTTCCATCCGGTTTTTTCCTTCCATGGATGGCCCGGCTCACCTGCATAATGCCTGTCTGTTGCGGGCTATGCTGTCCGGCAATGCCGAAATATTGCGCTATTTCCAGATCAATTCCTTCGTAATACCTAACTGGTTAAGCCATGCGCTGCTGGTTGGTATCGGCTACTTGGCTCCTGCCTGGCTGGCGGAAAAAATACTCATCCTGGGATACATTGCCGGCATGGCGCTTTCGTTCCGCTTTTTGGTGCGGCAAGCCAATCCTCAGCACCCTGTGGCAGCCCTGCTCGTTTTCCCCATGATTTACACCTTCCTGTTTCACTTGGGGTTTTACAACTTTTCGCTGGCATTCATTGGTTATTTTGTGGCCTTGGCTTTATTCTTTAAACAGGGAGCAAAAGGAGGCTGGGCTTACCATTTGGCGCTTCTGATCCTTTTTCTGTTAACCTATTATGCCAACATTCTCATCTTTGCATTTCTGGGTTTTACCCTGGGTGTAGCCATCCTTTTCCAGTCCTGTTCCCGGCCAATTCAATGGAAAGAACAAACGCTACTTGCAGCAAAAAGGCTCCTGTTACTTTTCCTGGCCGCATTGCCTGGTCTGATTCTGGCACTCTTGTTTTATACGCGAACGGCTTTTTTTTCGTCGGGCCAACCCCCGCAGGCCGCCAACCTGCTCAAACTACTCAACGATGGTCGACCCTTCATCGTATTCAGTTATATACCCGAAGAAGGAATCACTTCCCAATACGTTCATATCCTGCTGGTGCTGCTGGTTTGCAGTTTTCTTCGGGGCAATCAGTTTTTCGGTAAGGAGGGAAATAATAAGAAGACCGTATTTCTGTTTCTTCCCGCTGCTTTGGCTCTTATCCTGCTTTTTGTGGTACCCGACAGTTCGGGAGCCGGTATGATGACCGATCGGTTCGGGGTGATGGTTTTCCTGTTTGGCACTGTCTGGCTGGCTTCCCGTTTGCAATCGGGGCGATTAACCTCGACACTCGTACTGATTCTGTTGCTGTTGCATTTGGGATTGTTGATCCGCCATGTTAATGGGCCGATGAGATCGTTGAACAATCAGGCCTGTCAGTTGGTCGGAATTTCCGATTCGATAGCCCCTAACAGTACGGTGCTGCCAGTTAATCTGTCGGATAACTGGCTGCAAACTCACTTTTCGAACTATATTGGAATTGACAAACCGCTTATTATTCTTGAGAACTACGAAGCTTCAGTGGGATGGTTCCCGGTTTCAACTGGGCAATCTTAAGTCGGTTCCCGGCTGCAGCTGGCCATCGGCTACCGCCCTCAATACTGAACCGGAAAGCATCGATTATGTACTGGTATATGGGAATGTGGATAAACTACAGGATGAGACCTGGGCTGAATTGCACGAATTACTGGCCGGCAGCTATGAAAAAATACCCCTCCCTGCCGATGGATACCTGGCGCTGTACCGCATTTCGAATAAGAAAAAAAGGAAACAGCGAATCCGGTTCAGTGCCAGGAAGTGGCTCCTGGGAATCAAAAACAGGAATGAAAGCCTGTTTTATCCAAAACGGTTCGCAATTTAACAGGATTGTTCGTAACTTAAAGGTGAATACAGCATCTAGTGCTCTCACACGCAATGAACATGGGAATTAAACCTTTTACTCAATACTATTACGCTTCCATACGCGTGGTTTTTATCCTGTTGGTCGGGTTGGCCATTGGCATCAACCTGATTGACCTAATAACCTATACCGAAACCAATCCCTATACAACCCCCATCAATCTGGTAACCATTGTATTGCTCATAGGGATAATGGGTATGCATTTCTTGTTAAAAGTTCCTTTATCCTTTTGTTTCGGATCGGGAATTTATTTCATTATTGCCAACATCATCGTTAGTCAGATTTTTGCGGAAAGAAGTATCGAAGCCGATGTCCTGAACCTGTTCCGGGAAACGGTTTTTTTCCTTCTGATGTTGATCTTTGGAGGAATCTTCATTCATAAAAAACATGCAGTAATTGTATTCATCATTCTTGCAGGGCGGTACGTCTATGCTACGTACACGCTGCATCACGATTTTTTATCGGAACACCTTGCGGTCTTTCTACTCACCTTTGCGGCCATTTCCGTGGTGGTGTATTTCTTTTCGGATATCCTGCATACATCTACCATTGAACTTCAAGATAAGCAATCGAAAATTGCCGAGGTAAATGAAGAACTCAAGGCGAATTCAGAGGAACTAAAAGCTACCCTCGAAGATCTTTCGAACAAAAACGAACGCCTGCAGGAGCTCAATCTGGCGAAAGACAAATTCTTTACCATTATTACCCACGATCTGAAAAACCCGATAAATACTCTTCAGGGTTTTGTTGAATTACTACTTGTTAAAGGCAACCAGCTGGATCCTGAAAAACGGGAAACCTATCTTACTCATGTGCAAACCTCCACCCAAAGTATCCAAAACCTGTTGGACAGTCTTCTGGAATGGAGCCGGTCGCAATCAAACCGGATTAAAATGGCGCCTATGGTCATTTCTGTTCCCGGAATGATTGAATCGGTATTCGATTATCTTAGCCTACAGGCCAGCCAAAAGCATATTCAACTGATTAACCTGGCACAACCGCAACATAATGCCTTAGCGGATTACGACATGACGTTCACCATATTAAGAAATTTAGTCTCCAATGCCATTAAGTTCAGTTATTCCGGTAAAAAAGTGTCGGTGGTTACGGAAGAGACCTCCGAACAGATCATTATTCGGGTGATCGATGAAGGTGTTGGCATCTCGGAGAAGGAGTTATCAAGATTGTTTAAATTAGACTCTACCACCTCTACTCCGGGCACCCAAAACGAAACCGGTACCGGGCTGGGGCTCCTGCTGTGCGATGAGTTTGTGCGCAAAAACGGAGGAACCCTTCATGTAAGCAGCCAACCGGGAACAGGTAGTATGTTTTGGTTTACGTTACCTAA
>QKEH01000013.1 GCA_003252385.1 Bacteroidota bacterium
AACAGAGGGAAAACACAAATAGTCATCATGAAATTGTAGTTATGCTGCGTGAAGGAAGAGGAAAACTTGTACGGATAGGGTTAGCCCTGCTATTTTTTGTTAGTATACTGCCCGTTCGGGCTGTTGAGCATCAGGAAAAGGAGATGCAGGTAAATGTAACAGACGAAGGAGCCAGGGATATACAGGAAAGTCACGAGGCAGAAAGTACTGAAGCGCACGAGTTATTCCATCCTGGGCAATACATTTTCGACCATATCAACGATGCGCACGACTGGCATATTTTAGATGTGGGTCATACAAGTATCAGTCTTCCTTTACCCGTTATTTTAATCAGTCAAGAGCAAGGCCTGGTGGTATTTATGTCTAATAAATTTCAACATGGGCATGAAAGTTATCGGGGTTTTCGATTGGAAAGAGAAGGGGAGAATAAGGGATGCATTATCGAGACTCTTGCAGATGGCCGGGAGACCAAACCTTTCGACTTATCAATAACAAAGAATATTGCAGCTTTACTTTTTGGTGTTGTACTCATCCTATTCCTATTTATACATGTTGGTAATGCATATAAACGGAATCCTTTGGCACCCCCCAAAGGAGTACAGTCCATGCTTGAACCCGTAATTCTGTTTATTAGGGATGATATTGCCAAGCCGTCCATAGGTGAGAAAAAGTACGAAAAGTTCATGCCCTATCTGCTCACCGTATTCTTTTTTATTTGGATTAACAATATGTTGGGCATGATTCCTATTTTGCCTGGAGGAGCCAATGTTACCGGGAATATTGCCGTTACCCTGGTCATGGCATTGATCACTTTCATTATCACAACCATTAATGGGAATAAGACCTATTGGCAACATATCATAAATACCCCCGGAGTACCGATTTGGTTAAAAGTTCCTCCGTTGCCCATTATGCCTATAGTAGAAGTTATCGGAGTGTTTACCAAACCCTTCATACTCATGGTTCGGCTATTTGCCAATATAACAGCCGGGCATATTATTGGGTTGGGATTTTTGTCGCTTATTTTTCTCTTCGGTGAAATCAATCAATATCTGGGATACGGGGTATCAATAGTATCTGTGGCCTTTGTCATTTTCATGACTTTTCTGGAATTATTGGTTGCATTTATTCAAGCCTACGTATTTACGTTCCTTTCGGCTCTTTATTTTGGAATGGCTGTTGAGGAACATCATTAATAATTTAAACAAACTGAACTATGTTTTTAGTGATCTTACTTGAAGTAGTGGGCATAGCCAAACTTGGAGCCTTGGGAGCCGGACTGGCCGCCATCGGTGCCGGTATTGGAATTGGCCGTATTGGAGGTAGTGCATTGGAAGCCATTGCACGGCAACCTGAAGCGGCCGGTGATATCCGGTCAAACATGATCGTGGCGGCTGCACTGGTGGAAGGAGTTGCCCTTTTTGCCGTAATTATCGCCCTGTTGGCAGTGGTTTAAAACCTTTATACAGAAGTAGTACGGTTGGTGCTACTTCTGTTAATTAATTTAAATAACTGATTATGGACCTGTTAATACCCCATACCGGAACGGTAATTTGGATGCTGTTCAGTTTCCTGGTGGTCTTTTTTATATTAAAGAAATTTGCCTGGAAACCGTTGCTACAAGCCTTGAAGCAACGCGAGGAATCTATTGCTAAAGCCTTACAGTCGGCCGAAGTCGCGAAAAGGGAAATGGAAAAACTGGAAGCCGACAATGAAAAAATTCTGTCAAAAGCCCGGCAGGAACGCGATAAAATTCTTGCCGAAGCGCGCGATTTAAAAGATTCGATCACGGCGAGAGCTAAGGAGCAGGCCAAAACCGAAGCCGATAAAATAATTGAAGATGCGCGAGGGTTGATACGAGCCGAGCGCGATGTTGCCATGAAGGAAATTAAGGAATATGCCGCGTTGCTCTCTGTACGAATGACCGAGAAGCTCCTGAAAGAAAAGTTGGCCTCAGAGAAAGAACAGAAAGATCTTATTGACCGGATGCTCCGAGATACCAAAATGAACTAACTGGAAACCCAATGAATGAAAGCTTACTGACTGTTCGGTATGTGAAGGCTTTATTTGAACTTGCCAAGGAGCAAAAGGTGATAAAGCAAGTACGCGAAGATATGGATAACTTGCTGGATTGCATTTCGGGGTCTTCGGAATTCGATGCCTTTCTGCATAACCCATTAATCAAAATTTCGGAAAAGAACCGACTGCTGCGCGAAATCTTTCAGAACCATGTTCAGTCGGTTACCATGCAGTTTCTGTTACTCCTGATAGCAAATAAACGCGAGATGTACCTGAAAGAGATGGCACGCTACTACATATCGTATTATAAAAGTTCGCAGGGAATTAAGGAAGCGGTTCTTACTACGGCACTGGCTATGAAGCCGGATCATCTCCAGGAAATTCATCAATTTATTACCAGGAAATTCAAGGTGCAGACAGATCTTAAAGAGATTGTAGATCCCGAAATTATAGGTGGATTTGTTTTGCGCATTGAAGATCAGCAGATAGATGCCAGCATGAAAGGATTACTTAACCGAATAGAACGAGAATTGATACACTAAGATTGTCCGGGGTTTTCCGAAAACAAGTACAAACGAATTAAATGATAGCATAATGTCAACAATAAAACCTTCCGAAGTATCCAAGATACTATTAGAACAACTAAAAGGAATCCATACCGATGTGGAACTTGAAGAAGTGGGAACCGTATTGCAGGTGGGAGATGGTATTGCCCGCATCCACGGACTCACTCATGTTAAAGCCAATGAGATGATCGAATTTGACAGTGGAGTGGTAGGGATAGTATTGAATTTGGAAGAAGATAATGTGGGTGCTGTTTTGTTGGGTTCTTCGGAACTGATTAAGGAAGGAGATACGGTGAAACGTACCAATCGGATTGCCTCCATACAAGCGGGAGAAGGTTTGCTCGGACGAATTATTAATACGCTAGGGGAACCTATTGATGGTAGAGGCCCCATTGCTGGTAAAACGTACGAAATGCCTCTGGAACGGAAGGCTCCGGGAGTTATCTTTCGTCAGCCTGTAAATGAGCCCCTGCAAACGGGTATAAAAGCTATTGATGCCATGACACCCATTGGTCGCGGGCAACGCGAATTGATTATTGGCGACCGTCAGACCGGTAAAACGGCTATTGCGATAGATACCATCCTGAACCAAAAAGAGTTTTTCGATCGTGGGGAGACGGTATATTGTATTTATGTGGCAGTTGG
>QKEH01000162.1 GCA_003252385.1 Bacteroidota bacterium
AGACTCCTTTGAGTATGTTCGCTATACCATTCCGGTGAAAGGAACCCGTAAAACCCCTAACCGACAAGAGCAGGGAAACAAAGGAAAAACCTGAACCGGTTTGTTGTTTTTTAGCTATTTTCGTGAGCAAAACCGACGCTGAAAAAAATGCAAAAAATACTCATCATCATTCCTGCCCGCTACGCCTCCAGTCGTTTTCCGGGAAAGCCCCTGGCCGATATCGGGGGCAAGCCCATGATTCAACGGGTGTACGAGCAGGCCAAAAAGGCTTTTGACGATGTGGTGGTGGCCACCGACGACCACCGTATTCTTCAGGCGGTTAAAAGTTTTGGCGGTACGGTGGTCATGACCTCCCCCAATCATCAGAGCGGCACCGACCGCTGTGCCGAAGCTCTGGAACACTACGAAAAAGAATTCTATACGCACATCGATATCATCATCAACCTGCAGGGTGACGAACCTTTTATACGTACCGACCAGGTACACCTGCTGGCTGAATGTTTCCACGATGCGGCCACGCAAATTGCCACCCTGGTAAAACCTATCGACAACAACGAAGTGATTCAGGATCCGAACCGGCCCAAAGTGGTTGTGGATACCCATCATTTTGCCTTGTATTTTAGCCGTTCGCCCATTCCCTTCCTCCGAAATGCCGATCCGCAGAACTGGGCCACTTCGCACCCGTTTTATCAGCACATTGGCATGTACGGCTACCGGCGCGAGGTGCTCCGCGAAATCACCCGCCTGAAACCCGGAATATTGGAAAAAGCCGAGTCGTTGGAACAACTGCGCTGGCTGGAAAACGGCTACCGGATCAAAACTGCCGTAACTCCCTATGAAACCTTTGGCATAGATACTCCGGAAGACCTGAAGCTGGCGCTACAATCCGGATTGCTGTAAATTTCCATTCTCTGCAAAAACTCATCAACGCACTACTCGGAAATTACCCTTCCATCCTGTTCAGGAACTGCAAGGAACACTTTCAGCGCTCCGGGAATTTTAACAATTCATCATTAATCAGTATTTTCGCAGCAAAACAAATCAAGTATGTTTACAGGAATTGTCGAAGAAGCCGCCAAAGTGGTTGCCCTGGAAAAAGACCAGGAGAACCTCCACATAACCATGGAATGTTCGTTTACTGACGAATTGAAAATTGACCAAAGCATTGCCCATAACGGAGTGTGCCTTACCGTGGTAAAGAAGCAAGGAAAAACCTACACCGTAACCGCCATTAAGGAAACCCTCATTAAATCGAACCTGGGAAAGTTGGAAATAGGCAGTAAGGTGAATCTGGAGCGCAGTGCCAAGCTCGACGGGCGGCTCGACGGGCATATCGTACAGGGCCATGTAGATCAGACTGCCACCTGCACCCGGGTGGAAGAATCGGAAGGCAGTTGGTACTATACCTTCGAATACGAACCGCTTCAGGCCGATTATGTAACCGTGGAAAAAGGATCGGTTACCGTGAACGGGGTTAGCCTGACCGTGGTAAACTCCAAGCTGAAATCGTTTCAGGTAGCGATTATTCCATTTACCTACGAAGCGACCAACTTTCACCAAATCAAACCCGGAACCCTGGTGAACCTCGAATTTGACATTATTGGAAAATACATTGCGCGTATCCTGGAACAACGGGGAGCCTAAATCCGGCTGTCAGTTTCTCATGGGGAGTATGTCAGAATATCAGGTAGTTCGTGTGGATGAACAGAATATTTTATCTTCTTTATCACTAAAAGAGCACCCCAAGCTGTAAACTGAAACTGGTGGTATTCGAAGTTTTCAAAAAGTGGCTGCCATATTTGGCTTCATAGAGTCCATCGCCTTTTTCCACAAGAAGTTCAATGGTAAAATCGGCCAGGAAGTAATCCACTTCTAGCCCGGCACCCAGTAATACCGAATTCTGATACTTCGAATAGTTAAACTGATGCGACTCGAACTGATCCCAACGGTGCTGTGTAGCCACCTTACTGTTAAAATAGGCTTCGGTATCGATAAAAAACGCAAACGCACCACCGACTTTCACAAATGGCTTGAACGAATGTTTACTATTAAAGGAATAGCGCACCGAAACCGGAAAACGCAAGGCTTCCATGTCAATATCGGCCGAAGCGAAAATAGTATCTGTATACTGCCCTTTAAGGTTGCCATACGAATATTTTGAAAACGAAGGATCAAACTCAAATTCCAACGGAGCAGTAAACCCGGGGTCAACCACTACCATGGCTCCCGCGTACACACAAAAATCGTAACCAAACTTCAGATACTCACTGGTAATGTACCTGGGTAAAATGGCATCGTTCAGATAGAGTTTCGAAAAGCCCACCCCGCACGAAAGGCCCGACCGTACAGATAATCGGGAAGCCAAGCTATCCTCATTGCCTTGCACCGTGAACAGAACGCTTAAAAACATAAAGAAGCTCAATAGCCAACGAAGAATCTGGCGATGCATCCCTGTCCAATCGGAGAACCGTGAATAAAGAAAGGTTCTTTTCATTTCTTCTCATTCAAGTGAAAGGCAAAAGTAGCGATTGAATTATAGAATCAGTTCAATACATGATAAAACAGGGATCTTCTTTAGCCGTTTTTTTAGATTGAGCCCGTAACCCCAAGCCCCCAACTGCGCAGAGGATATGTAATACCGGCAGATGAAGAGTGTTCAGTAACCTGTATATATCCTGTCTATTTATCAATCCACTCCCTGAATGCCGGGGTTTTTGCAGTGCTTACCAGGCAAGGCTCCGGACAACCGGCAAGCCAAAGTTGCAGGCGACTTTTGGACAACACATCGATTTTATCCAATGCCGATATACTAACGATGTGTTGCCGGCTGATACGAAAAAAGATCTGCGGATCAAGCAGGGTTTCGAGTCGGTCAAGCGAGAAATCCAGGGCATATTCGTGCCCATCCCTGGTGCCCAGAAACGTTGCCCTTTCCACCGACCGGAAGTAACTTATTTCACCGGTTTCAATACTGTGTATTTTGGATCCGCAGCGCACGGCAAAGCGTTTCTTATAACGGTTGCCCGCTTCCAAACTCTTTAAGAGAGCTTCCACCGGAAAAGCGGTCGGTGACTTTCGGAGCCGGTGAAATTTCTGAATGCCAACCCTTAATTTCTCTTCTTGTACTGGCTTCAGTAAATAGTCGACACTGTTGAGTTCAAAGGCTTGCAGAGCATATTCATCAAAGGCAGTGGTAAAAATGATGAAACTCTCCACCCTCACCTCCCTGAAGATACTAAAACTCAGTCCATCGGCCAGTTGAATATCCAGCAGAATTAAATCGGGATGCTCGTGGGTTCGCAGCCAGCGCACTGCCCATTCCACCGTATCGATACACTCCAGTACTTCCACATCGGGCTCCACCGCCTTAAGCAATTTTTCTATCCGGGCTGCTGCCGGTGCTTCATCCTCTATGATAAGGGTACGAATCATAAATCAACCTTAAGTAAAGGTACCGAAACTTTAAATTCCGACTCGGACTGATGGATACACACCTGTTCGGTAGTAAAGAATCGATACCGCTCCGAAATATTTTGCAAACCATGTCCGGTCGAACAATCGCTTTGTCGGGGCTGTAAAGTATTGGCTACATACAATCGTTCCCCATCAGCCCAAATCTGAATATACAAGGGTTTCTCCTTAGAAAGTACGTTGTGTTTAATACAATTCTCAACCAACATTTGCAGTACCATAGGAGGTGTGGCATAGTGCCAATGCATTTCTCCCAGCCGGATGTCTACCTTCAGATTCGAGCCAAAGCGCGTCTGTTGCAATGCCACGTACTGTTCCAGCACCTGCTGCTCTTCCCGCAGCAACACTACCTGCCGGTCGCGGCTTTTTAACATGTATCGTAAAAACCCCGACAGGTTCTCAATATAACTAACCGCTTGCTTGTTGTCCTCAACCAGCGCAACCAGACTGTTTAAACTATTGAATAAAAAGTGCGGGTTAATCTGATTGCGCAACATTTCGTATCGAGCCTCAATGTTGTCTTTTTCAAGGCGCACCGATTTTGAAAAATTGTATTTCCACTGTCTGTAAAACTCTACCGCCTCATGAATACCGGTAATAATAATGGTGATCAGATTGGTTATCAGAATACTTAAATACAGGTCTTCTTCTGGTGGAAATAACTCCATGTGTTGCTCGAAGGTGTATATACCCCACGAAAATAAATTGGTGAATCCCAGGATAAGCAGGATTTCCAGAACCAGATGCTTCCCGGGCATCTGTTCCCAGGGAAATTTTAACCACAGATACCTGACAATCAGAGTACAACCAGTCCAAATACCGCTGGTCATTACTAGGGTATGGAGAATGTATTTAAAGCGTTGGCCAAAAGCCATGGGTTCCATCGCCGTGAAAAACAGTGCCAATAAAACCCCAACCAAAGGCACCAACAGATACACCCCACTCTTACGGTAGCCGAAAGACTTTATATGCCAATTTTTTTTCAAGTTTTGGTGATTTTCGGGTTAAAAATTAATCCTGTAGAGCATCATGGGCATAAAGCCCTGCTGATAAATGTAAGATGTTTTCTTTTCTCGCCAGTCGTAACTGTCCGAGAAATAATTTTGATGATTGCTGATATTCTGAAGGTCAAGCCCCCACTCCTGGCTTACCTTTTTACCATTGAGTTTAAATCCCAGACGCAGGTCGGTGCGGAAATAATCCTTGTATCGGGGTTCGTATGCCTGACCCCAGTCTCTCACTTCTTCCTGTAACCGTATCGATTGTTCGGTATCTATTGGCACATAGTGTTTTCCTCCGGCCCAAACCATTTTCAGATCTACGGTTAACAACGCTCGCTCGCTTACATGAAACTCATAGCCTCCCAGAGCATTGAACACATAATTTCCGTTGAAGGCGGTGTTTCGGACCTCCTTATTATAATCGGTGTATTGTGAATTAAAAATCGAAGACGTAACCAGGAAATAAAAATTCCGGCTCAGAAACTTTTCCAGGGTCAGTTCCATCCCATAGTTGGTTCCGGTTCCGGTATTCTCCAAACTGTCAATTTTGGGAATTCCAAAAAAATCACCGGCGTTCAGCAGAGAGTATTCCGGTTCAGTTCTTGATACCGGTACCCGATACAAATACTGATAGTACGTTTCCACACGCAAGCGGAAATCGCTTGCAATGGAATAGTTATACCCCAACACATAATGTACGCTCCGGGTAAATTTCACCGCTTCGTTGGTGCGGCTATAGGTTTTGCTTATTGAGTCGTATTGTTGTGCGTAATACACCACACGGGGTTGCAACTGGCTGTGAAGCCCAAAACCGGCGTTGAGGGAATGTCTGGGCCGAAACTGCCATTCGGCTGACAGGCGGGGTTCCAATGCCACCTCCGGATTGATACTGGCCTTTTGCAAATGTAAACCGGCATAGGTGGTTATTTGATCGTTGATACGATGTTGCCATTGCCCATACGCCCGAAGAAGGTACAAGCTGCTGTTAACATCCGTCAGCGTCAGAAACTGCCGATAATCCACACTATGAACGCTGTCCACATAGTTAAAATCGTAATAATCGGCAATATACCCCACACTGTAGTTGTTCCGTGCATTGAGTTTGTACCGGAAACGGGTACTTATGGACGTTTTATTCTCGGTTTGAAACGAACGGTACCACGGATTCTGCATATCCAAGGCATAATTCATTGAATCTACCTTGGTATCTGCTCCGGTTTGTTGGTAGGAGAGTGTGGTTCGCACCTGCATCTTTTCGTTAATAAAATAGGTATGCGTTAATCCGGTAACCTGAAGCCTGCTGCCAAAATCGGTGGCCGTTCCCTGCATATTGTAGGAATTGCCGGTAGAGTCCTCAGCCTCATGTCCCAGAGCGATGAAACTGGTACCATACACTCCGAATACTTTCAGCCGACCCCATGTTGTACCCGGAACATCCACCAGAAAGGTCAAATCCTGATACTCGGGTATGGCGGCTCCGGTTCCCAGATCCAAACCCAGCTTATGGGCTACATCTAACGTGGAATAGCGATAGTTGACCAGGAAGGATGGATTTACCCCTTCTTCCCTACGGTACAAGGGGCCTTCCATTCCCATTTCGAAGCCGTTGAAGCCCACCTGGCCCACATACTCCATTTTTTCGTTATTGCCCGAACGCATGTTCAGGTCGAAAGCACCGGCAACGGCATTTCCGTACTCCGCCGGAAAGGCTCCGGTCAGAAAATCGGAATTGGCTAACAGGTTATTATTAATCATACTCACCGGGCCTCCGGTAGTTCCTAAGGCACCAAAGTGATTGGGGTTGGCAATTTCAACGCCTTCCAAACGCCACAACACACCCATGGGCGAATTTCCCCGGATAATAATATCGTTGCGCGAGTCGTTCTGGGTCATCACCCCGGCATAGTTGGCCACCATGCGAGCCGGGTCGCCCAGGCTTCCGGCAAAACGTTCGGTTTCCTCCACGGAAAAAGTACGGGCAGATACCATGGCCATTTCGTTTTGAGCCCCTTTCTTATCCCTTCCGGCATACACGGCCACTTCTTCCACCTTCTGGGTACTTTCCTGAAGCTTCACCTCAACCACCATTTCCTTGGCACTGGTAAGCAACAGGTTTTCGACACTGCGAGTCAGATAACCTACATAGCTAATCGTAATTGACTGTCGACCCAAAGGAAGCTCGGAAATCAGAAAACGTCCCTCGGTATCGGTAATAGTCCCCCGAACCGGTTCTGAGCCGGTCATTATCACGGTTGCCCCAATAAGCGGGTAACCCGTTACCGCATCCACCACGGTCCCCCGCAGGGTTTGAGTATATCCCCCTTCGGAAGCTGACAAAGTACCAACCAGGGTAGCCAACCAAAAAACTAATGCCAATCGTTTCATCGTAAATACAGGTGTTGTTTGTGGTATCAAAATTACCACCCCCACAGGCACTATTCAAATAAAAGTTACCCAATGAAGAAATTCATGGCACCAACCCCGATTTTTCGCTACAAAACATAACAGCCCTCGGCGTTTAACCTTCATATAGCTCCTTAAATCGATCCATAAGCCTGCGCTCTTCCCAAAACCGCACAAAAGCAATAAAGGGTAGAACAACCAACATGTAACTTGGCATGCCCTACCCTTCAACCATTGGGTAAAAGTATTCGGGATATGAACTCCGTTCCGAACTACTACTTTATACCCTTCTCAATTAACCAACGAAAAACCAGCTTTTTGCCATTCAATTAGCCCTCCTTCCAGATTAACAATTTCCACAAAACCAAGTTCCTTTAAAAGCGCCACGGTCTTCCCGCTTCGGTTACCCGACCGGCAGTAAATATAAACAGGTACATTTTTATCCAATTGTGCCAGCCGATCACGGTAATCCGTTCCATAAAAATCAATAAGCGAAGCACCCGCTATATGTCCTGTTTCAAATTCACCCGAGGTACGCACATCAATCAACTGACCGTTGCCCTTTGCCACCCGTTCGCTGAAATCGGGCGCGGATACCTGCTGCACACCCTCCCTGTCGGAAGCCTGCCCCACCGAACAGGTTACCAATAGTAACATGATCGTCCATGTTGATATAAATATCTTCATATGTATTTTTATACATACAACAGATAGCCTTCAAAAAGGTTCAGAATATCAGGCCAGGCACCTACCTTTGCTCCTACCCATACGGAACTTTATGATACATTCTCTTCCTGGACAGATAACCTTGAGCCTCGAAACCAGCATGTCTCCCGATGTTGCGGAAGCCATCGGGCAAACCGTCTTAGGCCAGCCGGGAGGCATACGCTACAAGCTGGCAGATGCGGTGTCCAAAGCACGAACCATTAAGCCCCTGCATTTCTTGACCATCCGGCGGCGCCAAACGCTGCTCGCGGTCATGGCTGTGGCGGAACGAGTTACCCAATGTCTCAAAGCCGATTATCCGACCTATTATGTCCGGTATGTTACCTTTCACACGGGCTACTATGTAAAGCAGCTGCCGCATGCTCCTGCCAAAGAACCCTTGCGTTCCCAGGGGAACTCCCTCCTAAAAAAACTGATGCAGGAGTATGCCAGTCAATTACCATGGACACTGCCCCAGCCCACCGATACCACGAAAAGACTTTTTTATGCCTATGTGGAAGAAAGCAACTGGCGTTCCATGCAGTTTACCCAATTTTTCTTCGAGCAAATCCGAACTGTGAAGGTGACCACTTTCAGCCGGCTCTTTCCCAAAACGGCGAAGGGCTTTCAACCCCTCCAACCCGGCGATCTCGATCCGATGATGCAACTTCTTAAGGAACACTATTGCAACCACAGTTTCTTTTTCATTTCGCACGGCGACCTGGCTGGAAATTATTACGTACTTAAGGATGGCGATAAAATAGTAGCCGGAGTTAAAGCCGGTGTCGGAAGCTGGAAGCTGGAACAGATTCCCGGGTTTGCCGGAACGTTTATACAACGAATACTGCCCCGGCTGCCTATATTGAGCCGTTTGTTTACCCATCGACTTTTTCGCTTCCTAACTTTTGATACCCTCTTTTTAAAAAGCGGCTACGAGCACCTGCTCCCTGTGCTACTGGAGTCCGTATGCGCCCATCGTAAAATCTATGCCGGCATGCTTTATACCGATGCCACAGATCCACTCTATACGCCGATTAGCCAATGTAAAAACATGGGGTTCCTGAATAAAATGCACCAGGGAGCCAATGTGGCCCTCCTGGTGCGTTTTGTCAACTTTGATAGTGGTGAGAAAAGGAACTTAAGCAGGCAACCTGCTTACATTTCAGGGTTTGACTTATGTTAATCAAACTGAAAAAGGATCCGCAGTGGGTCAAACTGCGGATCGGAGCTTAGGGTTGAACTATTTATTTGAGTACAAGGGAATTTCTTTTCGCAGCGTGTTTTCGGGGTCGTTCACTTCCTGATTCAACACGGCTAATTTTTCATCGAGCATCTTTTTGTTGGAAAGATCAAGTTCTCCATATTGGTACAAGTGGTAGATCAGTTTCATATCCCCGGCAGAATACGCCTCCTTCAGCTGTTGATAGATCAGGTTATTTTCGTCATACTGCACCTGATTGAAACGCTCAATCCGAGTTTGATTAATTAACACTTTGCAGGCATTCTCAACAGGCTGTTCACCAAATCCTGATAGAAAAAACAGCATCAGTACTCCCATCCCTATCCATCGCTTCATAATCTTCACTGTTAGGTTATCTTCAAGGGGGTATACTCATCGGCAGAGCCCCTTGTTAGTTATACTTGACCGGCAGGATAAGTAGATGTTTAAACAATTCTATTTTGATGACGAATGTCACCGGTTACTTATAACAATTGTCATCGCTTGTAGTTCCCTTATTTAAGATGCTATTGGCTTAAAATCCCCGCTTCGAAGTGCCTGAACCCCAATTAACGCCTGACCACTCACCATTACAGAGAACCTGAAAAAGTGGCAGATCCAATGGCTGGTACAAATGTTGAACTACTCAGAAAACATTTACCAAAGCAAGCGGTTACTAATGACAGAAAATGCACCCTATATGGACGATGCCTTCCCAAGTAACGATTCGCGCAATATTCCTTGGTACAAGCGGCTGGTTGCCTGGCGGGAGGCACGCCGGTTTGCGCGAAAGACCAAAAGAGCGATTAAATCCACCCTTCGAAATTTCGGTCAGGAAGCCATGGAAACCCGCGAAATGGCACAGTTGTTTTTTCGCCTGCTCGATTCCAAACTGGAACTATCAAAGCGCAGCACTCCGCCAAGCGATGAAGAAGTAAAAGCTGCTGTTGAGCAACTCATCGATGTGGCACGTATATCCGTATTTGCCTCCATTTCGCTTTTACCGGGTGGTGGATTTTCGCTTATCGGACTCGAAATACTGGCTCGTAAATTTGGCATTCGTAACTTCACCTTCCTGCCTTCATCGTTCCGTAAAAAAGAGAATGACAACTCCAATATACAACAGCCTGTTGCCCCCATTGACGAAAAAAAGCAGACGAGCTAGCCTGTTAACCTGGCTCCGCGAAAGAATCCAAACCTGGCATCACGATCGATCAGAAACCGGCTTCGACTTTGCGCACCCAACAGCGATCTTCACACTCCGTCAACAATTGTTGCATGGATTTATGTAACACCGGGTGAGAAAAACAGGGAGCCAGTTCGTTCATGGGTTCCAGGCAAAACTTCCGCAAGTGCATCCTGGGATGCGGTATCTGGAGTCCGGTCTCTTGAACTACCTCCTGGTTATAAAACAGAATATCGATATCCATGGTGCGTGAAGCATACCCGCTAACAGAACGTTCCCGCCCCAGACACATTTCAATATCCAGACAACGCGCAAGTAACTCGGCAGGTGCCAGCCGGCAATCTACATCCAGCACCCGGTTGTAAAAGGTTGCCTCAGTTTCGAAGCCCCAAGCTTCGGTTTCGTAACAGGACGACCGAAGCTGTACCACACCCACACGCAAGTTGATCAGTTCTTCGGCTCGGGCGAGCAGCATCCGCTTATCGCCCTGGTTGCTTCCTATTATGAGGTAAACCCGGTTTTCCATTTCAGTTTGTCGGTGTAAAGTTACCAATTACCGCCTGTCAGCGGGCAGATATCGATTCGGCTTCGAAATTTGTTTTAAAATTAGCGTAATTTTATGCCCGAATCATTAAAGATAAATCCTCTGTAAACGAAACGCTATGAAAGGTTTCTTCAAATATGTATTGGCCACTTTTACGGCCATCATCTTGTCGACTGTAATTCTGTTTTTTCTGTTTTTTGGAATTATTGGAGCCCTTATTGCCCATCAGGAAAAGCCGGTTGAAGTACCCGCCAAAAGCATCCTGCTGCTTAAGCTCAACCAACCCATTATCGACCGGAAACCCGTATTGCCTTTCGATATACGAACCTTTTCGCGTGCTCAGCGCATGGGGCTCAACGATCTTTTAGCCAATATTCAGAAGGCGAAGAAGGACCCGAATATTGAGGGTATTCACCTCAATGTGAAATTTATTCCCACCGGGCTGGCCACCCTGGAAGAAATACGCACCGCCCTGCTTGATTTTCGGACGTCGGGTAAATTTGTAACGGTGTACAGTGAAGTATATTCGCAGAACGCCTATTACCTTGCCAGCGCCGCCGATGAGATCTATTACAATCCCACCGGATTTTTGGAGTTTGTCGGACTGCGGACCCAAAGCCCATTTTTCAGGGAAGCTCTTGAAAAACTCGATATTGAACCCACGGTGATTCGACATGGCAAATACAAAAGTGCCGGTGAACGATTCTCTGAAAAAGGCTACAGTCCGGAAAGCCGGGAGCAACTCAATAAAATGATCCATAGCTTTTGGAACGTAATGCGAAAGGACATTGCCGCCCAACGCAACCTGACTCCCGAGAAACTGAACCAGGTTGCTGAAGAGTTGTTAATAAGCAGCCCACAGGCTGCCTTGCAGCTGGGCTTCGTAGACAGCCTGCTTTACGAAGACCAGGTACTGGATCTACTCAAAGTGAAAGCCGGACTGGAACCCTCGCAGGAACTACATTTAATTGACTTGAACGATTACAGCGCCACTCCGGCCAAACGCGAATACAAGGGGCTGGCAGAGGATAAAATTGCCGTAATTTATGCCAGTGGCGAAATACGGGATGGGGAAGCAGATGATCAGATGATTGGAGCCGAGCATTTCACTAAAGAAATACGTAAAGCGCGCAAGGATTCGACCATTAAGGCCATTGTACTCCGGGTGAACTCTCCGGGCGGTGGCAGTATTGCATCGGATGTACTGTGGCGCGAGTTGTACCTTGCCAAACAGGCCAAGCCCCTTATTGTTTCTATGGGCGACATGGCCGCATCAGGGGGATACTATATTTCCTGTATGGCCGACAGCATTTACGCACAGCCCACCACCATTACCGGCTCCATTGGTGTTATTGGCATGTACATCAATACCCGGGGCTTGTTTACTAAAATCGGCATTAGCTGGGACACCGAAAAAACCAACTCCTACTCCGACTTTCTTTCCGGGGTTCGTTCGGCTACTCCCTACGAATTAAACTACTGGCAAAGTATGGTCGATTCCATGTATAGCACCTTTGTGCGACGGGTTAGTTCCGGCCGCAACATGAGCTACGCCCAAGTAGATGCCCTCGCACAAGGGCGTGTGTGGTCGGGTACCGATGCCTTGGAACTGGGATTGGTTGACCGACTGGGAGGCTTGAACGATGCCATTGAAACGGCCCGCCATATGGCAGGCCTTAGCGAAAAATACCGTATTGTCGAACTCCCGGCTCAGGATGAACCGTTTCAAAAAATTGTCAAAGATCTCACGCGGGGCATACACGCCAAATATCTGGAACAACGGCTTGGCATACAGGCCGAATACCTGAACACCTTGCAGCAATTATTCGAAAACCAGGGTATTATGGCACGTTTACCTTACGATATAACCGTGTATTAGCCTGGTATGCCATGAGACGAAATCATTTTATAGAACCAGGCTTAGACTATTTGGAATGAATATAAAATTACACCCCGTTGGACCAAAAGCCTGAAAATAATGTAAGTACATCCTACTTTCTGTTGGTGCCTGTCTATTTTATTGTATATTTATGCCGAAAGTCTGCTTTGCTTAAGCAGTAGTAACCCTGCCAAATTCATTACCCGTATGGTATCTCAGAATTTACGAACAGCACTGGCACCCCTTCTTTTACCTGTTTCTGCCCTCTATGGTTTGGTTACTTCGGCACGCAACAAGCTGTTCGACTGGCACATTCTAAAATCCCAACAATTTGATCTTCCGGTAATTTGCGTTGGCAACATTACGGTGGGAGGTACCGGAAAAACCCCACATGTTGAATACCTGATCCGCCTGCTTTCCGATCGATTTAAAACTGCTGTTTTAAGCCGAGGCTATCGACGCAATACACGCGGCTACCTCCTTGCATGCAATGGCGTATCGCCCGGAAGCATTGGCGATGAACCCTACCAGATGTACCGTAAATTTTCTTCGACCAGCATCGCCGTAGCGGAAAACAGGGTTCGTGGAATCCAATCGCTGCAGGTAGACAAGCACGACCTGCAATGCGTTATTCTCGACGATGCGTTTCAGCACCGCCATGTACATCCCGGGGTATCCATAGTTCTGGTGGATTACCATCGCCCCCTGAAGGACGATTTTATGCTCCCAATGGGCAACCTGAGGGAGAAACGCCACGGCATACACCGCGCTAATATTGTACTTGTAACCAAAGTGCCCCACGAGGTTAAACCCATCGAAAAACGGCTCTGGATTAAGGAACTTAATCTATACCCCTATCAATTTCTTTTCTTCACCAGCTTCCACTATGGTATGCTCACGCCGGTAATTCAAAAAAAATTACCCACAAAAAACCTTTCCGACCTGAAAACCTCGTCATACAGCCTCTTGTTGCTCTCGGGCATTGCCAATCCAAAACCATTTTTCAACCAGCTAACCCCTTATGCGAGCCATTGTCGCACCCTGCAATTTTCCGATCATCACGAATACACCTCCACCGATATACAAACCCTTTATGAGGCCTACAAAACCTTACCGGGCTCCAATAAACTGGTAATAACCACCGAAAAAGATTCGGTTAAGCTGGAAAATATGGCTTTCCCGAAGGATATGGCTCAAAACTTATACTACCTGCCCATTGAAGTTGTCTTTCTGGATAACAAACAAGAAGAATTCGATAACCTGATACTGAGTTATGTTGAAGAGGATAAAGCAATCAGTCGATTACGTAAATAGTAAAACCCTCTCCCAACCCCGTATTGGTTTGATTTTGGGCAGCGGACTGGGTAATTTCTGCCGATCGATACAAGTGGAGTGTGAACTGCCCTACGAATCCATACCCCACTTTCCACAATCGGGGATCGAAGGGCATCAAGGTGCCTTGGTGTTTGGAACCCACCGTGGCATCCCCCTGGTAGTTATGCAAGGCCGGGTGCATTTCTACGAAGGTTATTCCATGGAAGATATCACGTATCCCATACGGGTATTAAAACACCTGGGTATAGAGGCTCTACTGGTTACCAATGCAGCCGGAGGTATGAACCCCGCTTTTAGGGTGGGCGACCTGATGCTCATCACCGATCACATCAATATGATGCCCAACCCGTTGATTGGCCCAAACCACGAAGCTCTTGGCCCAAGATTCCCGGATATGAGTAAGGCATATGACCCCGGCCTTCTTGCTTCCTGTAAAGGTATTGCCCGCGAATTGGCCGTAGAGGTTCAGCAAGGCATTTATGTTGCAGTAAGCGGGCCTACCTACGAAACACCTGCCGAATACCATTTTTTCCGAGTTATAGGTGGCGATGCCGTAGGTATGTCAACCGTTCCGGAAGTTATCATAGCCCGGCACATGAACCTGCGTTGCTTTGCCATGAGTGTCATTACCGACCTGGGCATTCCCGGACAGTTGGAACCCATTACACACCAAATGGTGCAAGAGGCGGCTGCCAAAGCCGAACCCCGCATGACGGATCTGTTGCTGCAACTTATCGAGCGTAATTTTCGACACTCCGCGTAAAGGTACAAACTACCCGCTATTTCCATTTGATAGTCGAACCCCTTCACAAGCCCTCTTCTTCGCCTGCACTATAAAGCTTCATCATCGCTGTATCCAAGTTTTTAATATGGAACAGGTGATTATCTTGGTCTTCTATTTTTCCATATTTCAGCACATTTGCTAGTTTTGTGGCCAGTATCAATTTCAAGAACCGCATAGCATGACAAAAAAACGCGTACTTTCCTGCATTCAGCCCACTGGCGAAATACATCTTGGGAATTATTTCGGAGCCGTAAAAAACTGGGTGGCCATCCAGGATACGTACGAATGTTTTTACGGGGTGGTTGATTTACACGCCATGACCATGCCCTATGACCCCAAAGCTCTTAAGCAGAACACCCTGCAAATGATGGCAGAACTGCTGGCCTGCGGTATCGACCCCGAAAAATCAACCCTGTTTATCCAATCGCTCGTACCTCAGCACACCGAGTTGGCCTGGATTTTCAACTGTGTAGCATCTTATGGCGAACTGTCGCGAATGACACAATTCAAAGACAAATCGGATCAGATTGAAGGAGGCGGCAAAGGCAATTTCATTTCTGCCGGCTTGTTTACCTACCCCGTGTTGCAGGCGGCAGATATTTTGGTGTATATGGCCAATCTGGTTCCGGTTGGCAAAGACCAGGTACAGCATCTGGAGCTGTCACGCAATATTGCCATACGTTTTAACAAGCAGTTTGGTGAAGACTTTTTCCCGGAACCACAGCCTCTGCTCACCGAGATTCCTAAACTGGTATCCCTGGCCGATCCCTCCAAAAAGATGAGCAAGAGCCTGGGCGAAAAGCACTATGTGAGCCTTTTTGAGGATGAAAACCGGCTGCGGAAAAAAGTGCGTTCGGCGGTAACCGATACCGGCGAAGAGCAAAGGGATGGCATGAGCCCGGGAGTGGAAAACCTGTTCAACCTGATAAAAGCTTGCGAAAAATCAGAAGCCTACGACCTTCTCATAAAGGATTATCATAACGGCGAATTGAAATACAAGGAGCTGAAAGATACCGTTGCCGAAGCCTTGGTAGAACTCACCACTCCCTTCCGCCAGAAAAAAGAGGAGTTGCTGAAAGATAAAAAACAAATTGAAAGCCTGGCACTTCGACTTTCGGAAAAAGCACAGGATGTAGCTGCCGACACCATCCGCAAGGTACGTTCCCTGACCGGTTTACCGCGGTATGCTAAATAAAAAGCCCCGCGCAAGCGAGGCTTTCCTGTTGTAACAGGGATATTGAGGAAGAACTGTTGACGATACGATTTCAATTATCATGCCAATTCCTCATTCCGCTTCCTGCACACCGAAGCCATAAGCTTTAGCTTCCATTAGAACGTAGGGATAGTCGCCATACGGCCGGGTAAAGCGTTTATCGCTGATTACCATGTGGGTGCCCCCGAGGTTGGCAGTTCGTTTTTTAAGTACGATAATCCCGCTTTTCTCCAGCATTTGGTTGGGCGTGTTGATGCGATCGCCATCGTAGCGGGTGTCCAGTACTTTTATCAGGGTCAGGTTATCGGGAATATCGCTCTCCGACTCCACCAGAATAATATCTTCCCAGGCCTTGTTGCTACGAAAAACCAGACGCCCCGAATCCAAACTGTCACTTCTGCCCGGTTTTTCCAGCGGATAAAAAACTTCGCGTTTACCCCCTGCATAAAGAATCTGACTGGTTTTATCGCGTTGCACCGTTTGTATTTCGGTATTAAACGGATACAAGAATTCAATACCCTCCGGGGTAATGTCCTTCACCCGAACAACTTTAACTCCCCAGTTGCGTGTGATTAAAATATCGTATTGTTCCATCACGGCTTGTTGCGCACTGTCCGTTGGATTGATGAGTTGCCGCAACTTTTGGACCTGTTGTATCAGACTGTCTTCCGGAGTGCGTACAGGCGTGCTTTGACCCTGAAGGAGCATTACCGAATCGGGGTTCTGTGCCAACATCGTAAGGGAAAACGCAGCAATAACCGGAAGTACCGATAAAATTTTCTTCATGCTAACTGCTTTAATGCTTGCTAAATCTGACACTACTATCCATAGTGCATTTTGGGAGATGCGACCGGCTAAGATCCGAAAGGATCACTGATTCCCGATCAGGACTTTTTCAGGTGAATAACCACCGAAGCTCCTGTTGAAGTATTTCGTATGTTAATTTTGCCTCCTAACAAATCGATGATGCGTTTGGCTGTGGCCAGGCCAATTCCAAAACCATGGCTGCGATGATCGAGATTGTCGGCGGTAAACAAATCGAACAGGTTGCTCAGCGAGCTAGATGAGAACCCGGGTCCATCGTCGGATATGTCAAAGGTAAAGAAGGGGGCATTATCGCGACCCGATATGCGAATTTTACCATTAAGAGGAGAATATTTTATGGAATTATCCAGTATGATACCCAAACAAATCGTCAGAAGTCGGGGTTCCGCTTTCACCAACAAACTCTCTCCAATGCCATCTACCGTTAATGTGATATTCTTTTTCTCCAGTTCATCATAGGGTTTGGCGCGCTCCAGAGCATCGCAAAGCAATACATCGCGGATACTGATTTTATCATCCACCGTGCGCAATTCGGTAAGTATAAGGGAAATCTCGGAAACCTTTATCAAACGGGAAACCAATCCGTTGATGGACTCTAAATGCGCGGAATCGCCCTTGGGGATCGCCTCACTTAATAATGCAGTATAGCCCAAAATTCCATTCAAAGGGGTGCGCAACTCATGGTTGATATGGGAAATAAAATCGTTCTTGGCGTGATCGAGTGCAGAAAGCTCGTCGTACATCTTTGAGAGTTTCTCGTTGGCTTCCGAAAGGTCATCGTTGGCCTTCACCAGTTGAAGGGTTCGTTCCTTAACCTTCTCTTCCAAATGTATGTTCATCTCCTGAAGTTCTCGGGTTTTATGCCCCAACTCCAGATGGGTTTTTACCCGCGAAAGCAATTCACTTAGGTTAAATGGTTTCGAGATGTAATCCACGGCTCCCAGTTCAAATCCCTTAACAATGTCCTCCTTTTGCACTCGGGCAGTGAGAAAAATGATTGGAATGTCCTTAAATCGGTTATTGGTTTTCAGCTTTTGACATACCTCAAAACCATCCATCATGGGCATGGAAACATCCAGCAATATTAAATCGGGCTTTCGCTCTTCTACCTTTTTTAAAGTGGCAGGGCCATCGTAAACACCCTCTACCTCAATATTATCCATAGAGGAAAGAATGTCCACAATGAATTCCACATTGGAATGAATGTCATCTACAATTAAAACCAGCGATTTCCGGTTATTCATTTCTACAAAATAGTACTAAGCCCGAATTCTAATATACAACTTTCTTCATACGTCCCACACTTTCCGAATCATTTTTTTTACGATTCTTCATTGCCGGCGACACCTTGCGACCCACAGCAATTTCAGCTTCTATGGGCATCTGTTGTTAACCAAGTCCTTAAGCATTGGTTGCCTGAATCGTCATGATGGTTCGCATGACTATTAAAGTTAAACAAGTTCAGGAATAGTTTGTTATTAAACCAGAGAATTTCATTCCTGTGCCGTCCTAAAGTAGGATTTGCTGGACAAGTGAGGAAATTTCCGGGGAAGGTCTCCGGTTAAAATATAGACAGAAACATGGAAATTATTCGATCCGAAGAACGCGGATATGCCCATCATGGCTGGCTGGAGGCCCGGCACACCTTTAGCTTTGCCGAGTATTACCATCCCCATCGAATGGCATTTGGCGCCATTCGCGTATTGAACGACGATTGGATTGAGGCACAAACCGGATTTGGCATGCATCCGCACAGCAATATGGAAATCATCACCATTCCTTTGGAGGGTAGCCTGGAACATCGCGATTCTATGGGGCGAAATGGAGTTATACAGCCCGGCGAGGTGCAGGTGATGTCGGCGGGAAGCGGAGTTTTTCATTCCGAAAGAAATTCCGGAACCGTTCCAGTAAATCTGTTTCAGATCTGGATTCTTCCCAACCAACAGCAGGTAACTCCACGATACGAACAGACCCATTTTGGCAGGATTTCTTCCAATTCCCTACAATTGCTGGTCTCGCCCGATGGGCGTCAAAACAGTCTTTTTATTTATCAGGATGCGTTTATTTCCAAAATACAACTCGATGCCGATACCCCTTTTACCTACCCCCGCTACCAACCGACCCATGGAGTTCTACTGATGGTGATTGAAGGTGAAATCAAGGTCAATGAACTGCCAGTTCACCGGCGCGACACCCTGCTATATGCTCCGGATGAAACCATTGCCTTGCGAAGCCGGAAGACCAGTCTCTTAGTATGTATTGAAACCCCGATGGAATAAAACATCCGCATTCAATATACCCATGCCGGAGTTACAATCATAATTTATACATTTGGCTTTCACAATTCCAATGCACTTATGCTTACCAAACTGAACGAAACGCTTACCTACCTTAAGTCGAAAACTAACTTGCAACCCGAAATTGGCATGGTGCTAGGCACCGGCCTGGGAAAAATTATCGAACACATTCAGATTGATGTCCGACTGGACTATACGGATATTCCACATTTTCCGGTATCTACCGTAGAGTCGCACAAGGGGCATCTGATTTTTGGAACCCTCGAAGGCAAATCTATTGTGGCCATGCAGGGGCGATTCCACTACTATGAGGGCTATTCGCTGCAGGAAGTCACTTTCCCTATCCGGGTCATGAAACTGATGGGCATACGACACCTGCTGCTCTCCAATGCCGCCGGATCGTTAAACCGCAATTACCGGAAAGGATCCCTGGTGCTGCTTGACGACCATATCAACTTTTTACCCGACAACCCGCTGCGCGGCCTGAATCATACTGAACTGGGACCGCGTTTCCCGGATATGAGCCAACCCTATTCCATAGCACTGAACGCACTTTTCAAGCAGGTAGCCCAGGAACAGAACATTTCACTCCCCAAAGGAATTTATGTGGCAGTTCCCGGCCCCAATCTCGAAACCCGTGCCGAGTACCGTATGTTTAGCAATTATGCCGATATGGTAGGTATGTCGACCGTGCCTGAAGTTATCGTAGCCAACCACATGGGGTTGCCCTGTGCCGCCGTATCGGTAATAACGGACGAATGCGATCCGGATCATCTGGAAGTGGCTCAACTTAGCGAAATACTGGCTGCAGCCGCCGAAGCAGAGCCTATGTTGATTACGCTCTTTAAAGGGGTGATCGGCAGATTGTAGCGCTTTGGACCTGATCGCTGAGTAGAACCGTCTTAGATTAAACCTTCGTCACTAAAGCTGTAATAGCCATGGTCGGTCACTATCAGGTGATCCAGGAGTTTAATATCCATTTGGGCTGCTGCCTGTTTTAGTTTTTGGGTAATTTGCTCGTCCTGTTTACTGGGTTGCAAATTACCCGATGGATGGTTGTGCGCAATAACCAGCGATGAGGCCAATAGTTCCAAGGCCTTCTTCAGTATCAACCGAATATCCATAACTGTACCGGATACGCCTCCCTGACTTACCTTGTTATGCCCCAGTACCTTATTGGCTGTATTCAGGAAAACGACCCAGAATTCTTCGTGCTGCAGGCCGGTTAAAAAAGACTGGCAGTATTCGTAGGCAGCCGCACTGGAGCAAATCTGATCCTGTTGGGGGGCATCGCCCAGTTTACGACGCTTACCCAATTCAAGAGCGGCCATAATGGTAATGGCTTTGGCTTGCCCAATGCCTTTGGTTTGGGTGAGTTCGGCAATCCCCATGCGTCCAAGGTTGCTCAGGTTATTACCCGCCAACGAAAGAATATTCCGCCCCAATTCAACGGCCGACAGATTCTGCAAGCCACTCCCTAAAAGAATGCCCAGTAATTCGGCATCGGACAGGCTGCTTACGCCTTTGGACACCAATTTTTCGCGTGGTCGGTCATCGGCAGCCCATTGTTTAATGCTCAGATACCCCATTGAATTGTGCAAATAAAAAAAGCTGTAGTTAAGTTACTACAGCTTTTCTATATCTACAAGGAGAGTTTCACGTTACTGGCACTTCACCACATGTTCCATTTCGTAATTGGCATTGGCGGCATAATCGGTGTTTTGAGCTGCTTTCGAATAGGCTTCGCAGGCACCGGCGGTGTCGCCCTTTCCAAATTTTGCTTTACCCAGTTCAAAATAGAAACGCGCTTTATTCGCTTCCGTTTCAAACGACAATCCTTTTTGCGCCATTTCAATAGCCTGATCCCAATTGTTCTGGCTGTTGTAGATGGAAGTAAGCAGGTAGTAAGCTGTAACATTTTCTGCCTCAATCTCAATAGCCCGGTTTAAACTTACCATTGCAGCGTCGTACTGCGAAGCGGCTTTCTGATCGTTTCCTTTTTTCAGGAAATACCCTCCGGTCAGTTTCACCATTTTATCTTCGGTTTGGAAATCGTTTCCGGCTTTAGCTGCCGCCACACCTTTACGGGTGCTTTCCAGCAACAGGTCATCGTTTTCCTGAGTTTTATAGATCGCACATTTTAAATAGTAGGCATCGGTATAATTCGCATCCACAGCTAGGGCTTTATCCAGCTCTGACAGGGCTTCATCCATTTGGTTCTGCTTGTAGAAACCGGCTGCAACTTTATAGTGAACCTGAGGAATAAGTTTGCTGGTTTTATCCAGAATATCCTGATTGCCGTAATCCTGAGCCACTTGTTTGGCTTTATAGGCAGTAGCCAATCCTTCGCTGGTTTGTTTCGCTTTCAATTGTTCCATACACAGCTTATAGATCAGGGTGGGAATGGTTCCTTTCAGTTGTTCCAAAAGTGTACCGGCTTCTTCATCTTCTTCCTGTTCGTAAAGGGTTTCGCACATTTCGGCACAAGCGGTGAATTTCTCAATAGCCAATGGCAGATCTTCCGACTGAGAAGCGGTCCCCCCTTCGTTATACAACGAACGTACTTCTTCAATTGACTGGGCATTAACGCCACCCATCATCACTAACAATACTCCGGTAACCAGAATTTTAAGGAAATTTTGCATGCCTCGCATAATAATCAGACTTTTAATAGTTTACAATTAGATAGGCAAAGATAATGATTGAGAGCAAAAATGCAACCCATTACAGAGCGGATATCCAACAAAGTAGCCAGCACGTACTTAAATTCCAAAAAGGTTATGCAAAGTGTATTACCAGCTATGAAAGTTCGCACCGACCGACAACAAGTACTCTGCAACCGGCATATGCTTGATCGTTACCCGTTTGATTCCATTTTCTGACAAAAGTACTTGAAACACAGCAACAAAAACAACCCATTGTACAGCAGGCCGGTCGATCCCATAACAAAAAAATGCGATGCCTCTTCCACATGCATAAATGCACAGTAAATCCAATAAAAAGGAATGACTCCAAAAAGATGACTGTAGGGCTGAGCCAGAAACAGCCCGGCTATGGGCATGGCAAGAATTACATTGAAAAGTTTAAAATAGGTTACTCCCTCAATCTTATTTTGTGCCAGCAATACCAGCAGCAAAGTAGCTGTGGGGCCAGCCAACGAACAACAAAAAGCTAAAACCAGTGCCTGTAATACCGTAAGGTCTATGAGGTGGCTCCACAGGATCAGCACCAGACAAAATATAAAACCCAGACACAAAATAAAGAACGTGCGCAACGCTATTAATCTGGAGTAGGGAAAGGGCATCACTCGAAAAACCGGTTGAAGTTGCAGATCTTTTTCATCAAGCAGGATAAAGGCCATCAGAAATCCAGCCAATGCACTCACTACCAGGCAGAACATAGCCAACAGCAACGGCCGGAACAAAATCATTTCCGGAAGCAGAGGTTCGTATAAAGGCGGAGCAATTCGCAGAAGTGCCAGAATAATGAATGGAAGGAAAAAGATCACCACCAGGGAACGATCGCGCACTATGTTTAACATATCGGTTTTCAGCAGGCGAATCAGTCTCATTGGTACAACTCTTTTTCAAAAAAAACTTTAGCCAGATACACAGACAGCACCACCCACCCAGCCAGATAGAACACATCGCCCCCCCGGGTGTTGTAACCCTCCAAAGCAAATGCACTGCCAAACAAATTGAGGGTAGCCTGTGTTGGAAGCACCGCCAGAAAGTTCCAGCGGGTAAGTCCGAAGAAGTTTAAGCAGGGCAGAAATGAAGGAGCTAAAAAAGCAGGGATCACCATAAAGTACTGATTCAAAGTTTTTACCCGTATTGCACCGGCTATACCCAAAGCGGTAAATAGCATCGAACTTAAAATCAGGCCTGCCAGAAAAGGGAACCATTTAATTTGCCATCCATAGGAAATAAGACCAACAGCGATTCCTCCCATTAAGGCTGGTAAGGTTAAAGCAAGTACTTTGGCGAAGATATATTGCCAACTGCTCATGGGAGTCATCACCTGAGCCTCCAGAGTATTGTCGCCCCGTTCAAAAAGCAGCATTGCCCCTACAAAAATAAATCCTATGGCCACCGGATCGGTAAAAATAATTGTGATAGCCACATAATGGTTCTGAAACGATGGGAAACCATACAACACCGCAGCATAGGCAACCGCTATAACGAGCGCAACGCTAAGTATCTGATACCTGGCCAGCAGGCGTATTTGCCATCCGATGAGTCGCAGAAGTTTCGTCATAATCAGTTTAAACGAGTTCCGGTAAGTTGAATAAACAGATCGTCGAGCCGCGCTTCCTTGCTGTGAATGGACTGCACGTATTCTTTTTGCAGCAATTCTAAAAAATCGGGATTACTGCCCAGTGTATCCATGGGAAAAACCCGGCTGTGTGGAACATCCTTCCCATAATCGACCTCTACCACCCTTGTACCATGCTGCAATTTAAGGTTGCGCGGGGTATCCATTACCTTGAGCTCCCCTTCTACCATAAAGGCTACGCGATCGCAAAGTTCTTCGGCATCGTGCATATTGTGTGTAGTAAGAAAAATGGTTGTCCCTTTGGCCTTTTGGTCGAGAATAATATTTTTAAGTATACGTGCGTTGGCCGGATCAAGCCCGGAGGTAGGCTCATCCAGAAACAAAATCTCCGGTCGATGCATCAGTGCCCGAATAAAATTGAGCCTCATTTTCATGCCTTTGGAGAACGATTCGGTTTTCTTGTCGCCCTCCTCCTGCAACCCCACCCAATCAAGCAATTCGGTAGGAGGAATCACTTCCTTATCAAAAAAGGTGGCGAAGAATTTAAGATTCTCAATGGCGGTTAGTTTGGCATAGTGATTGGGCAGCTCGAAGCCCACCCCAATATGATTGTAAAAATCGGAATCCCAAGCACTAAGGCTCTTTCCGGCAATATGAATTTGCCCCTGGTAATGGCGCAGCAGGCGGGTTAGTATTTTTTGAGTGGTACTTTTACCGGCCCCGCTTGGCCCTAAAAAGCCAAATATTTCACCGCTTCCTATGGCGAAATTAATATGGCGAACCGTTGGTTGCGCATTGCCAGGATAGGTATAGCTCAGATTTTCAACTTCAATCATGATCAAAGGATTATAAAGTATCCAAATGTAAGGGTCGCCTATGCTATGGCATTAAATTTTTCGGCAAATGCCCAGGTTATATCGGTAAAGAAACCTGGGAAATTTCGTGCCCCGTGCAACCCTCTTTCCAAAAAGTGTTCTTTGTCCGTGAAGACGAGATGAAAACCAAAATCATGAAAACAAAAAGTACGTTTATACTGGGATTTTTGATTAGCATGACACTTTGTCTGGCCCAGGAGGATTCCCTGCGAATCCTCCCCGGTCAGGTGTCGTTCATCTACCCCTTGAGCACTTCCGGGGTACAATCAATGAACAACCGCTTCCTGGTATCCATCAACATTTTAGCCGGTGCCACCGCTGCCAACGAGGGGTTTGAAGTGGGTGGCCTAGCTAATGTTAACCGTTTTTACAACCGGGGGTCACAGTTTGCCGGTATCTGTAATGTAAACGGCACCTCGAATTACGGTGCTCAGTTTGCAGGAATATGCAACTGTACAGGATCGTCGTCGGAGGGCATTCAATGTGCCGGAATTTGCAATTTAACCAACGGCGACCTGAAAGGTATTCAGGCAGGGGGCATTGCCAATACCTGCGGCCGTGTAAAAGGCTTCCAGGCGGCCGGAATTGCCAATGTTTCCGATAGTGTCGAGGGCTTCCAGGTGGCAGGCATCTGCAACACTGCATCCAATGTGGATGGAATTCAGGCAGCCGGTATCGCCAATCAGTCGGGAGGTTTTGCCCGGGTGCAGGCCGGTGGTATTGCCAATGTCGCCCGGAATATTGATGGTGCTCAGCTGGCGGGCATTGCCAACGTGGCTGGCTATGTTAAAGGGGTTCAGGTAGCAGGCATTGTCAACCTTTGCGACTCCATCGACGGGTTGCCCGTAGCTCTTATAAGCATTGTGCGCCACGGAGGTTATCGGAAATGGGAAGCCTGGGGCAGTGAGGCTTTTCAGGCAAACCTTTCGTACAAAATTGGAGTGAATGCGCTGTACACCATTATCAGCCTGGGCTATAAAACCGGCGAGCGCGACAACAACATGGGGCTGGGAATGGGACTGGGTAGCCAACGAGCGTTGGGTAGCAATTCGAGTCTGGATCTCGAAGGCCATGTTTACCACATCAGCCGTAACCTGTACATGAACGAGGATAATTTTATGTATACCCTGCGTCTGAACTATGTGCAGCACATGGGGGATCACTTGGCGGTATTTGCCGGCCCGAGTTTCAACATGTTGCACGCGGTAGCCGGTTCCGATGCCATACATATAGCACCGGGTTACGGCATGAGTACCTCTACAACCAGCTACAACTGGAAATACTGGGTTGGATTTAATGCGGGCGTACGATTTTAAATGCGGCTGATAAGTGGTTTAAAAAGTTGCGTGGTGTAAATGCTTTCAGGGGGATATAGTGAAAAGTGGAGACACCTCAACACCGGACGACACTGATCTTTACCACAAACCGAGGAACCCTGTTTTTGAGTATCCCGATACTTATAGCACGCATCGGCTATACCGACCAGTCGATGGGTTCCAGCCCCTGCTGCTTCAGCAACCTATTGGTTTTTGAAAAGTGCCCACACCCAAAGAAACCATTATATGCCGACAAGGGCGAAGGATGTGCCGCCTTCAGCACATGGTGTTTGGTGGTATCAATAAGGCTTTCTTTGGCCTGGGCATAGCGCCCCCAAAGCAGGAAAACCACTCCGCTGCGTTCCTTCGAAATCTTCCGGATCACAGCATCGGTAAACTGTTCCCAACCTCTTTTCTGGTGCGACCCTGCTGTATGCGCCCGCACCGTAAGCGTGGCATTAAGAAGCAGCACACCTTGGGCAGCCCACTTACCAAGATTGCCATGAGCCGGAATGGGCACCTGCAAGTCGCGATGAATCTCTTTAAAAATGTTCACCAGCGAAGGGGGTTGTTTTATGCCCTCGGGTACCGAAAAACATAATCCGTGAGCCTGACCCGGCCCGTGGTAGGGATCCTGTCCGAGAATGACCACTTTAACTGCTTCGAACGGAGTATGTTCGAAAGCGTTAAAGATCAGATGGCCGGGAGGATAAACTGCATGCTTGCGTTTTTCTTCTATCAAAAATGTTTTCAGGGCACTGAAATAGGGTGCTTCAAACTCGCTATGCAGAGCCTCCTTCCAACTGGTTTCGAGGGTTGGGTTAACGGGGTTCATTCGTTCTTCCTTTTGCGGCCACCGGTACGCCGATAAATGAGGATGCGCGATGTGGTAGTGGCGTGATTGCTGATTACGCGAAGCAGGGTGATGATTTCCAAATGCGTTTTACTGCTCGATTGGCTTTGTTCATCGTGCTCCCGCAGGCGAAGGTAGTGCAGGCGCTCGAATTCAAAGAAATCGTCGCGAAATCGTTTGTACCGTGATTTCAGTTTACGAGCCGCAGCGGGGTCGTTGGTTTCGTACACTTTAAGTGCCTGAATCAAAATTTTAAGCGTATTCTCATGGTAGGCTTTCAATTCGGCACGTCCCTCATCCGAGAACTCGTAATTATTGGCACACCAACGGTTTGCTTTGTCGTATAACTGCCCCGAAACCACATCGGCAATTTGTTCAAACTCCCGTATGGCATTCATCAGAATAAACGCTTCCTCGGCAAGTTCTGGAGCAATATCGTTCTGACTGAGTTTTAGCAGGTAATCCACCATCTGATCTCGCAGGTAGTTAATCTCTTCCTCGGAACGCTCCATCCCTTTCAGGGCGGCCGGATTTTTATCGAGAAACGGATGTAGAATTTTTTCGGTCATGAAATACACCTTCTTCATCATGCGCACCAGTTCCAGGCGGGCGCCATCGAGCGCAAATGCCGGTGTAATTAGCAAGCCCTCATTGATGTATCTGAGCGTGAATGCCTTTTCGGGTTCCTCGCGGTACGGAAACATCCACTGTATAAAGCGGGCATAGGCATTGGTAAACGGAAGGAAGATACCACACAATATGAGGTTGTACACGGTATGGGCATTTGCTATTTGCCGGGGAGTGGCCACGGAATGTAGCATATTGCTTGTATCGGAAAGTGCCGATACATGAAATATCAGCTTGTAGAACCAGGGTAGCAGTGCCAAAACCAGAATAGCTCCAATGATCTTAAAAACCGTATGCGACAGTGCCACCTGCTTGGCTTCGCGGCTACCCTTCAACGCCGCCAGTATAGCGGTAATAGAGGTTCCCACGTTAGCCCCAATAAGGAGTGGAATAGCAACATTCAGGCTTAACAAACCCTGCATGGACAAAATAATCAGTATTCCGATAAATGCACTACTGCTCTGTATGAGTGCGGTAAGCAGGGCTCCGACCAGAATGCCCAAAGCCGGATTTTGCAAGTTGGTAATCGCTTTCAGAAAGGGTTCGTAGCTTCGTAACGGATACATCGACTCGGACATGATGTGCATTCCGAAAAACAGAATACCAAATCCCAACAAGGCCTTGCCCAACTCTTTAGCCGCCATCTTAGGCATAAAATATTGCACCGACAGCCCTAACGCAATAAAAAGAAGCGAATAATCGGTAAGCTTAAAGGCAATAATTTGTGCGGTGATAGTGGTTCCAATGGCGGCTCCCAACATCACTCCAATGGTTTGCCGGAAACGCATCAAACGGGAGTTCACAAAACTTACCAACATCACATTGGTAGCGCTACTGCTCTGTATAACCATGGTTATGAGGGCTCCCAGGCTGAGAGCCACAAACCGGTTGTGGGTAAGTTTGGCCAAAACAGTGCGCATGCGTTCACCGGCTGAATTTTGCATGCCCTCGCTCATCATACCCATGCCCAGCAGAAACAAGCCCAAGCCTCCCAATAAACCGCTAATCAGGAAGAAAACCCAATGGGCATCGCGCACATGGACCATACATAACTCTGGAGCCAACTGGCCTTGGGAAGGAACGCTTACCACAAAAGCATAATCGCCTTTCTTATAGGCCTCACCCAGCGACAGATAAGCCATACCCGCCGAATCGGTAACGACTGTTGCCATTTCGGGGAACGCCAGGGCCTTTTCCATATCCGAATTTTCGGGGGTAAACCGAACGAGCACCCCCTCAACAGGCTGCTGCAGGGAATCCATACACCGCACCGCAAGCGGATCACGAAAAGTTTTGCCTTCGCGGGCATATTGTTCATGCCCCGATACCACTTCCATGCGGCACATCCGGTTGCCTTCACAGCCCGGAGCTCCCGAAGCAGTCTGAACCAGGAAGATTACATACCCTAAAAAAACGAATATCCATTTCACCGTCACGAATTTGCCTTAAAAGTAGCAATTTTTCAACCAACAGCTACCCCTGCCTTACTGCCACGACCATGTGAATTGGAGATTTTAACCTCCTTACAGGTTGATTGCCATTGCCGGTAAAAGCAAAAGTCCGTTACTCGGCAGAAACGGACTTTTGGTATGCGGGTGTTAAACTACTTAACGGGTTCAAGAACAAATTCGAGAGTATAATCGCCCGGTTTAACATCGTACCAGGGCAGGGTTAGGGTTAAGGTGCCGCCCACTCCGGCCTGTATCCGGTCAATATTCACTGTGTAAAAGCCCTGTGGTTCCATTTCGTAAGGATGCTTGCTTTGGCACATTTCCTGCAGCGAATAGGGGCCTACCGAAAAATCGATGGTGGGCATTCCGCTAATGCGCAGGCCGGTTGTTGCCTTTTCGGCCGAAAAGCTAACCCAGCGAACATCGGATCGGTTGCCATTCTCCTGGGGCCGGGGGTACGAATAAAACAGGTTATCTGTACGAGATTGGTATAGATTCACCTGGGCTCCACGTTTGCGGTCGATATAGTTTTCCCAGGGACCGCGACCGTAGTAAGTAGTTTGGGAATATTCGGCCGGAATACCCATGGTCATTCCAACGCGTATTAGGTTGGGCAACGAATCGGGACAATGCAATTGCAGAACCACCTGCACCTGACCTGCAGCTGCCATCGTATAGCTGGTTTGCAGGCTAACGCCTGATTTGTGGTTTTGTACTACGTCCACCCGCACACCCCCATCCTTCAGCGTATGTGCTTCAACCGATTGGGTTTGCAGCTCGTCCACCAGGTTTTTCCACAACTGGGAGGAGTAATAGAACGGCCAAAAATTTGGACCCTGTATGTCGTTATCGATAGGTGCCCGGTAGAAATTGGGCTTCAGGGGTGCTTTCAATTGTTCGGCTCCACCTACCTGATACGATTTCAATTGCCCATCAGTCTTCGAAATCTGAGCCGTGCAGCTTCCGGCTGACAACTGAATCCAATCTCCTTCGTCCTTCTCATCGACGGAACCATGAGCTGCCACTTGCTTAGCTGGTTCGACGGCTGCCTGTAGCAGCAGCTGTTCGGAGGCAAGTTCGTATCCGGCCTGGCACCAAGCGCGATCGTTCTTTTCCTGCACACTCATTCGTAACCAATATTCGGTATGGCTGTCGACCTTAATCTTCCGGATGGGCAGGCTAATTTCAGCCTGTTTGCCCGCGGGCAGATCCAGCGCTGCTAAAAGTCCTTCCTGCAGCACTTCGCCGTTAGCATGGATACTCCATTGAATAGTATATGCGTCAAGATTGGTAAAGGAAAAGCGATTGATCACTTTCACCTTTCCCGATTTTACATCTACGGGTTGAAAAGCCACGGGCTGAAATACATATTTGCATTCCCAGGCATGCGGGTTTGGGGTACGGTCGGCTGCAAAAACGCCGTTCAGACAGAAATTACCGGCATTCGGCAAATCGCCAAAATCGCCACCATAAGCAAAATACTTTTGTCCGGATTTGCTGGTGGTCTCAAGTCCCTGGTCGATCATATCCCAGATAAAACCTCCAATCAAATTGGGCGTAATGCGGATGGAATCCCAGAAATCGTCCAACCCTCCCACAGAATTTCCCATGGCATGCAGGTATTCGCACATCACAATGGGCCGGGTAATATGCGGACTGCGCGACATGTTCATGATCTGATGCAGTTCCGGGTACATGCGGCTGACCACGTCGACATAATCGGGGTCGTCGGGGTTCGACATGGTGGGCCAACCCTGCGAAAGGTAACCCACATCCCGAATGGCTTTATAGTCGGGGTCGGTGGGATCGCCCTGAGCCCCTTCGTAGTGCACAAATCGGGAAGGATCAAAATCGCGAACCCAGTTGGCCGCTGCCGCAAAAGCCGGCCCGGTACCCGACTCATTTCCCAGCGACCAGGAAATAATGGCCGGGTGATTCTTGTCGCGCTCCACCATGCGGAATATCCGGGTGAGTATAGGAGCCGTCCAGCTTGGAGTTTGAGGGATGAGACCTCCCACATGATGGGTTTCAATATTGGCTTCGTCCATTACGTAGATACCATAGCTATCGCATAGGTCGAGGAAATGGGGATCGTTTGGATAATGCGAGGTACGTACCGCGTTGAAGTTGAACCTTTTCAGCAGTTCCACATCTTTTCGCATCTCATCGCGAGTAATAGCCTTACCCCTTTGTGCACTATGGTCGTGGCGGTTGACTCCCATAAGTTTTACCACCTGTCCGTTAATTAGCAATTCGTTGGACGGGCTGAACTCCACTGTACGAAAACCTATCCGGGTGCTGCGGGCTTCCACCACCTGCCCTTCGGGATTCACCACGGTAAACACCAACTGGTACAGGTACGGATCCTCAGCAGTCCATTTGTGGGGTGTAGTGATGTGCGCCTGCATCATACCAAAAACGGTAATATCTCGCGCCGGCCAGCGTTCGTTCCAAATTTTATCGAGTGCCAGCTTCAGGGGTTCCTCCCACACTTCCTGTTTATTAGCATCAAGCAGGGTGGCAGTAAGTTTCCAGTTTTCAAGTTTGGCCTCAGGATCTTTCATCCACAATGCGGGTCGTATTTCTAGTTCTGCATCCTGATAGTGGGCATCCAGGGTAGTGCGAACGTAAAAATCGTTAAGCGACACTTTGGGTTGCGCCATCAACAACACCTCCCGGTAAATTCCGCTAAGGCGCCACATATCCTGATCTTCGAGATAGCTTCCGTCGCTCCAGCGAAAAACCTGTACGGCCACGCGGTTTTTCCCGGGTTTTACGAAAGAGGTGATATCGAATTCGGCAGCCAGAGCCGATCCCTGGCTATAACCCACTTCGATGCCATTGACCCAAACATAAAATGCGGAACACACCCCGCCAAAATGAAGTACAATCGATTCTTCAGCCCAATCAGCAGGTACTTCAAAATCGCGATAGTAGCTCCCTACAGGATTATCGCGATAAATTTTCGGAGGCCGTGGAGGCATTGGGCCTTTCCAGTCGTATTTCAGCGAAGTGTCCAGAATATTGGGGGTAAACGGATAGATAATGTTGGTGTAGATAGGCGTGCCATAGCCTTGGAGTTCCCAGTTCGAAGGCACTTCCATATCGTTCCATCCGATTCCCACGTAATTGCTTCCCATAAAATCCAGGGGGCGCAACTCCGCTTTTTCCACAAAAAGGAATTTCCAGTTTCCATTCAGCGATTGCATCCGGGAGCGCTCGCGATTGCCACTAACCGCATCGTCGAAACTTGGATACGAGTAGGATTCCACCCGGGGATCCATTTTATTTACTTCAAAAACATGTTCGTTTTCCCAATCGTTTTGAGAAGCCACACACGGCAATAGCAGAACTGCAAGCCCGGCGGATAATGCAAGTGTTGTAAGTATTTTCATGGCCTAAATATACACGATTTTCAATACGTCTCCAATGAATAGCCGCCTGGAAGTGATGAACTTGATCATCGAAAAATTACCTGCATATCATAGTCAGTTAGGTATTTACCACTCGTTTTACCACCCATTCGGAATTATATTATCGCCATCCTGTTCGTTTGAATCCTGTTTTCCATGCCACCTCAAGGTTTCCAGATAGTAAACTGCTATGGCATGGTAGCATACAAGCCTGTTATTGGCGGCTCCGGAGAAAAATAAAACAAGCCCGCTTTTGAGTGCCGGCTCGTTCTATAAAACCTGATAAAAACAATAGTGTAGGTGCTCGAAGGAAAAACGTTGCGCTCCCGGCACCCGTTAACGTGATCTTTGGAAATGATTAGAGGTTTAGCTCCGGCTGTGGCCTATCAATAATCAAGCCAAAATACCGTCAACAGAGTTCTTTTATACATTGTTAGTAATTCGAATTTTAACTCCACCGGGATATTTTTATTTTTGAATGAACGACCCCATAAAAAACTAGTATGTCGAAGCGAATTGTATTATTTGGAGTGGTGCTGTTACTAGCCCTGGTGGTTATAATTGGTTTCATTGTTCTGCAGAAAAAAACAGGTTCCTCATCCAACCCGGTAAAGGCCATCCCCACCGATGCGTGTGTGGTGGTTCAGATCAACGATTTCAGAAGTTTCCGGATGAACCTGTTGGAAGAAAACCGGGTTATACAGGATGCAATGGTATTGAAGAATATCCGTCAGCTTAAGGATCAGCTTGCATTTTTGGACTCCCTGGCGCTTCAACACGCCCGGCTTGGAAAACTGCTTTTTAACAGCCGGCATCTGATTTCTGCCCACCTCATCGGAGGACGTAAACTGGACTATTTATTCATCAGTCAACCCATCGAAAGTATCGGACTCAAACCCATACTTGAAGTACTATCGGAGCTGGTCGAACCGCATATTCTTTGCAGCGAAAAAAAGTACGAAGGCACCTCCATCTATATCTTCAGAATTAACGAGGGCACCACCTACTATTTCTCCGAACTGGAAGGAAATATTCTCATCAGCTCATCGGTTATACTGATTGAGAATGCGTTACGCCAATACAGCATGTCGCAATCGCTGCTTAACGATAGCGACTTTGCCGAGATGCTGGCAACCGCCGGAAAAAGTAAGGATGCCAATGTATTTGTCAATCTGAAGCGCTTTCCGGGCTTGCTTTCGGTTTTGGCTAGTGACGCCTTTGCCCAAAAACTAAGAAGTTACGATAACTTTGGCCACTGGCTCGAACTGGATCTAAATGCCCGTGCCGATCATGTGATGCTGAATGGCTTTGTTTCGGTAGCCAACCAACAGCACACCTTCCAGGAAATTTTCCGCGACAACGCCCCGATCACCCTATCCGCTGACATGATCCTCCCAGCTTTCGTTTCGTCCTTTTTTACTTTTGGAGCCGAAGACCTCCTGCAACTGCACCAAGGCTTTCAGAACTACCTGGGGGCATTGGGCAAAAAAGAAGGACGTATGAATCAGATTCAGGCTTTCGATCAAAAATACGGGTTCCGTCTCGATGAACTTTTTCTGGCCCTACTCGACAACGAAATTACTCTGGCGCACGGATCCATACCGGGCGATAACCTAGTCAGCACAACATTTGTAGTATTGAAATGTAAAAGTGGGCATCAGGCGCAACAAAGTGTGGGGGAACTCAGCCGAAAGGTGGCAACCAAACAGGGTATTAATCCGGCCTCTTTACAACACCGTTATGAGGTGGATCAGGATACAAAGTTCCTAATTGGTGAACTCCCGCTTAAGGATGTTACCGGTTTGGTATTTGGCAATCTGTTCTCGATGGACTCGAAAAGTTTTTACGCCGTGTTGGGCAATTACCTGATCCTATCCGATTCGAAAAAAGGACTTGAAGAATTCCTGTACAGCAATGTACTCAGCAAAACCCTCACTACCAGCGAAGCCTATAAGACTTTTAAGAGCAACCTTGCCGAAAAGAGCTATTTCCTGTTCTATGGCAACCTGAGCAAAGCGGCTCCTGCCTTCTCCGGCTATCTGGATCCCCAAACCTATGCCGGTTGGGAACAAAACTTCGACCTGTTTCAGAAAATACAACCCTTGGGTATGCAAATTACCGAAGTCAGTCATCGGAATTACATCAACCTGTTAACCTGGTATCTGGAGGACACGCAGAGTAAACCTCAAACCGTATGGGAAAGCTTGCTGGACACCACCTTTAGTATGAAACCCCAACTGGTGGAAAACCACTATACCAAACAAAACGAAATATTTCTGCAGGACGATGGGAATACCATCTACCTCATTAACAAAGCCGGTCGCATCTTGTGGAAACAAAAAATTGCCGAGCCCATCAACTCCAATATATACCAGATTGATTACTACAGGAACGGCAAGCTGCAACTGCTTTTCAGCACCGAAAACTACCTGCACCTGCTGGACCGAAACGGAAATTACATCGAGCGCTACCCGGTGCGTCTGCGCGAAAAAGCCACCGCAGGCCTGGCCTTGTTCGATTACGAGAACAACGGGAACTATCGCATCTTTATTCCCTGTGCCGACAAAAAATTGTACGCCTACACTAAGGATGGCAGCCTGATCAGTGGCTGGCAGTTCCCGGGCAGCGAATACCCCGTGCACCAAACACCGGAACATTTTCAGGTCGACCAAAAGGATTTTATTGTCTTTGCCGACCGCTACCAGGCCTATATACTCGACCGGCAGGGCAATGTAAGGGTAGCGGTTAAGGAGTTGGTTTATAAGTCGGAGCACAACTCTTTTCTGCTCGACCATCAGGGAACCCTGGAACGTTCGCAACTGGTTACCACCGATACCAGCGGAAATGTAGTGCGTATCAGTTTCAAAGGCGAGGTATCGCGTAAAAATCTGGGAACGTTTACATCGCAGCATTTCTTCGATTTTAAAGATGTGGACGCCGATGGGCAGAAAGATTATATCTTCCTCGATGAAAACCGGCTCAGTGTGTACCGCCAGGATAAAACAGAAATTCTTAACTTTAGTCTGCCGAACGTCTCGGGGCAGGAACCCATCTACTTTAACTTCTCGGCCAACGACCGTAAAATAGGGCTGGTAGATACCCGCGATCAGAAGATTTACCTGCTGAATTCCGATGGAAAACTCTATAAAGGCTTTCCGCTGGAAGGCACCACACTCTTCAGCATTGGCTATCTCGACAGCCCCGGAGGACGGTTTAACCTGCTGGTAGGCGGACGCAACAACTTTTTATACAACTACTCCGTACATTAGGCGGAGCAAACGGTACAGCAATGAAACAACCACATCTTTTATTTCTTCTTCTCGCCGTAAGCCTGCTGGCCTGCAAGAAGGAAACCATTCAAATGGACAACCTGTCCACCGATGTAAAAGTACCTCACCAAATTGCCATACCGCTGTTGCAAACTTCCATGGTATTCGAGGAAGTTGCCGGGCGCCAGGCTGATTCCATAATTGAGTATCGGGGAGACTCCATCCTGCTGTTCTTCCCGGCCGATTTTTCGTTACGCGACACCATGGAAATCCCCAAAACCGGACAAAATTTGCGTTTTGAACACTTTTACCTCTACCACGGAATTCAAAATATGTTCCCTATTGGTCTGGATATCGATTTGGTGTTGCGTAACGATGATCTGAATGTCAATTTGGATACTTTTTCACTCAAAGGAAAGGACGCCGATGTGGACGTTCCGTTTATCGAACCTGCTCCGGTTGGCTCCAATAACCTGGTTGATGAATCGGCAGTTCACGAAAAAGAAGGGTACCTGGCACTGGACAGCACCTTTTTTAACCAGTACTATGGCGATGCCACCCACCTGATTATTGTCTTCACCTTGCAGCAAACTGCCGATACCCTCCGGATTTTGGATCATTATAATATGGACATTCGCCTTTCCATTGATGCCTCCGGCTATTACATCAGAGAAGAAACGGCTGACAGCACCCAAACAACTACCCCATGACAGAACGCGCGAAACGCTATTTGGCCATCATGGCCGGCATGCTGCTTGCATTAGGCTCCTATGCACAAAGTAATACCATGTACTACATGACGGGTCAGCCCCAGGCTTACTATTTGAATCCGGCATCGCAACCCTATTGTGCCTTTTTCCTGAACATACCGCTTACTCCGGTATTCCTGGAAGGATCGAACAATTCCATTGGGTTTACCGACCTGGTATGGAACGACCCCAACTCCGATGCGGTCATCCATCCCCTGCATCCCAATGCCTCACTGGACGATTTCTTTGCACAGATGGTGGATAAAAATACCGTGGGTCTAAGTTTCGATGCCACTCCCCTATCGTTTGGATTTCGGGCAAAGGACATGTACTTTACCTTCGATGCCGGCCTGCACACCCGGGCCAGTATCAGCTACCCTACCGATTTGCTGGATTTTGTTATCCGCGGAAATGAGAATGGCCGCTTGTACGACTTTAGCGGACTGGGCTTCCACATGAGTTCCTATATGGAATATGCCCTGGGCATTTCGCGGAACTTCTACGATATGTTCACCGTAGGCGTTCGCCCCAAACTGCTGGTTGGGCTGGCGCATGTGGCGTCCGACGATAACCATATTCAACTCTACACATCGAACCGTGAGTGGCGCATGAATTCGGAAATTGAATTGCAGATGGCTCTTGCCGGCATGAATATTCCTACCAAGGAGAACGGAACCTTCGATTTAAGCGGTAAGTTTACCTTCGATTCGACAGCAAGTATTGGCCAGATACTCACCGCCAATAAGGGCTTTGGAATTGACCTGGGAACCCACCTGAAACCTACCGAATCGCTCACCCTTTCTTTTAGCGCAGTGGACATTGGTTTTATTAAATGGCAGAAATATACACAAAGCACCACCCTAACCGGAAATTTTAATTTCGAAGGCGTGGTGTATCACCCGGGCGATACCACCAATATTATGCAAAGCTTTACGGATAGTTTGAAGTCGGAATTTAAAACCACCGGGTCGGAAGCTGCCTTCACTACCACATTGCCTACCAAATTATTTCTGGGTGGATCGTATGCGCTACTCCCTTCGGTAGATGCCGGCATACTGGCTCGTATGGATTTACCCTACATGAACGACCCGCTGAAAACCAACATTATGCTCCATGCCAACTGGCATCCTTCGCGGGCCCTGGCCTTTGCCTTTAACTACAGCCCTTTTAAAAACAGCGGTTCCACCCTGGGCGTTGGAGTCTTCACGCGAATTCTATTCCTAAGTTCCTACCTGTATTTCGATTACTTCCCCATGGAATACAACTCCTACAAATTTGGCAATCTGCCGGGAATACCTTTCCCTGCCAATGGAGTCAAGCAGTTTAACATCCGGTTCGGAACCAGTATTATGATTGGCAACAACCAAATGAAAAAGTTAAAGAAAGATAAACCGATGTACTATTCGGATGAGAATGAGTAACTTTATCCCCTCATCTTTTGAATTACGTGCACTATGTTTATTTTCAGGTTAATCCTGCTTTTTATCTTGTTCTACCTGCTGCTCCGTTTTCTGGGCCGTTTGCTTTTCAGTTTCACGTTTAGCAGACAACATCGCACCAGCAATCCATACCAGCACTACCACACATCGTCAAAAAAGGAGGGCGAGGTTTCAGTAAGCCGTCAGGCCGATCCTCAGACCAAACGTTTTTCTAAAAACGACGGAGAATACATCCGGTTTGAGGAGGTGGAATAAACTTTCATCGCTAAACGCTTTTACTTACGTGGATTAGGTACCCGCTGGTTTTTCAGGCAGAGAAATATCCCGGATTACGCGACATTTCTGTTGAAGTGGCTGGTCAGGTGTACTTACCGGTGCTGCAAATTTGGATACTTCCGGGAGAAAGCACTCCTTCAGATAGTTCTGTTACGCCAGACCCGCATTTCTCGCGAGGCCGGAAGCAAAATCAAACTCATTCCGGTATTCATCCTGTGCCTGAAAAAATTCCTGTTTTGTGCCTTCTCCCTGCTTACGTCCACAGTATATGAACCTGATTTATGAGGGATCACACCCCAATGAGGAACTTGCAAAACGAAAATGTGTAGAATTAGGGGAAGTGCCAATGGTTTCATCCGGGAAAGGGGATTATCTATCAAAATAATCCTCGATTGTATCACGTTTTTACTAATTTCGGTGCAACTAAAACGAAAAATTTTACAGTGATCATGAATAGCAAGAACTATTGTGTCATCATGGCCGGAGGCATTGGAAGCCGGTTCTGGCCTTTAAGCCGAACACGAAAACCCAAACAATTTCTCGATATTTTAGGAACCGGCAAATCCCTGTTGCAACAAACCTTCGACCGTTTTGCCCAAATCATCCCCAAGGAAAACATACTCATCGTTTCCAACGAAGAATACAACGATCTGATCCTTAAACAACTTCCCGGAATTGGTCAGGATCAGATTCTGCTTGAACCGATGCGAAGAAATACAGCACCCTGTATTGCCTATGCCAATTACAAGATACGCGAGCGCGAACCCGAAGCCAATATTGTAGTAGCCCCATCGGATCACCTGATTCTGAAAGAACAGGATTTCCTGAATGTGGTATCCAAAGGGCTCGATTTTGTAGCCACAAACAATGCCTTGCTTACCTTGGGCATACAGCCCAGCCGGCCCGAAACCGGCTATGGTTACATTCAAATTAATGGCGAGAACAAAGAAATTACAGTTAACCAAAGTCTTCGAAAAGTAAAAACCTTCACCGAGAAACCCAACCTCGAAATGGCCAAAGTATTTCTCGAAAGTGGCGACTTCTTCTGGAATTCGGGAATTTTCTTCTGGTCGCTACCTGCCATTAACCATGCATTTGCCACCTATCTGCCCGATGTGGACACCCTCTTCAGCGAAGGTGCCGGACTCTACAACACCGCCGGGGAACGCGATTTTATCAGCGACACCTATCCCCGTTGCAAGAACATTTCCATTGATTATGGCATTATGGAGAAAGCCGATAATGTATATACCCTTTGTTCGGATTTTGGATGGTCCGACCTGGGTACCTGGGGTTCGCTCTATGATATGTCGTCGAAGGACGAGCAGCTGAATGCCGTGCAGGGCGAGAATGTGTTCCTGTACGAATCCTCCAACAGCATTATCAACCTGCCCAACAACAAATTGGCGGTGATACAGGGACTCGATGATTATATTGTGGTCGATTCGGACAACATCCTTCTCATTTGCAAGAAAAAGGACGAGCAAAAGATCAAGAATTTTGTGAACGATGTTAAACTTGAGAAAGGGGAAGACTATATATAGATAGTGTTTGCAACAAAAACATAAAAGGGCTTCAATCCACTGGATTGCAAGCCCTTTTATGTTTTGTGCAGCAACTGCCTAAAAATGGATCAGGCTGGTTACTTCATAATTTCCCAGGTATTTTCTTCCATTCAAAAACCCCAGCTCAATAAAAAAGCAGGGATAAATTGCAACGGGATTAAACACCTTCAGCAGGTCGATAGCGGCATTGGCGGTGCCTCCGGTTGCCAGCAGGTCGTCGTGAAGGAGTATCCGGTCGGAGGAGGTGATTGCATCCTTATGGATCTCGATAGAGTCGGTGCCGTATTCCAGTTGATAATCCTTGGCGTAAGTTTCGGCCGGCAACTTACCAGGCTTTCGGATGGGAACAAAACCGGCACCCAGCTTATGTGCAACAGCCCCTCCTAGAATAAACCCGCGCGATTCGATACAAACCACCTTGGTAATCCCTTTGTGCTGATAATGCTCAGCAATGGTATCGGCCACAAACGAAAACAATTCGGGCTTTTGCAATACGGTAGTTATGTCTTTAAATTGAATGCCGGGTATGGGAAAATCCGGCACATTCCGTATATGCTCCTTAACGGATTCAAGGGTAAGGGTTTCTGTCATGGGTATCGTTTTTAGATGATTTATAACGGTTACTAAAGTAGTTGAATTGATTGGTATTGCAAAGCAGGGTACCCGGATTAACAGACAACTTCAGGTGCTGTTAACCATCGCGTACAGTTTTTTTCTAAACCAGATATCGCTTAGCACAAACCCTCCGGTTCAATCCATGCACACGAAGAATAGCTGATTGTGTAAAGCGGGTAATCAGGGTAAAATTACCCATGTCCTACATAGCACTAACCGGTAATAAAATCCGAACCGTCGTACCCTCCTGATCGTTGGATACTATCTTAAATTCGCCGCCCATCA
>QKEH01000135.1 GCA_003252385.1 Bacteroidota bacterium
GAACAAACGGTGGTGTCCATACCATGCAAAGCGTTGGAGCACAGGGGCGATTACCTGCCAGCCGTAATCGGGCAGCGCATGGCCGACAATTGCAAACTAAAAGTGGGCGACATCACCCCTCTTCGCTGGCGTGATGTTCATGGCACCTTTGATGCTATCGAAGTGGAAATAGTTCAGATTTTTCGCTGCGATGTTCCCACCGTCGATGCCGGGCAAATGTACCTTAACCTGACCACCCTGCAGGAAATGATGGGGGCTCCGGGTGAGGCCACGCTTTTTGTGATAGATCGGCACACCGGATTGACCGATTCGATACCCGGTTGGAAACTGGCGGGTTACGATTTCCTGATGACCGAGATGAAGGAAATGATCCGGATGAAGAAAGTGGGAGGATCCTTTTTCTATGTGATTCTGATGTTATTGGCCATGCTGGCCATATTCGACACGCAGGTACTTTCGATATTTCGCCGGCAACGGGAAATAGGAACCTATATTGCCATGGGCATGACTCGACGCGAGGTGGTAGGGTTGTTTACGGTGGAAGGTGCCATGCATGCTATTATGGCGGTGTTCCTGGGGGCGATGTATGGCATTCCGTTTTTGCTCTGGCAGATGAAAACAGGAATGGCCATGCCGTCCGGCTCCGATGATATGGGACTCACCATTGCCGAACGTATTTTTCCGGTTTACGGGTTGGGACTTATACTCACTACAGTTCTGCTGGTGCTGGTAATTACTACAGTAGTTAGTTATCTGCCGGCACGTAAAATCTCGAAAATGAAACCTACGGATGCAATAAAAGGGAAAATACAATGATACGCTTTCTGCTTAAAGGGCTGCTGCGCGACCCCAACCGAAGCCGCCTGCCGATACTAGTGGTTACTGCCGGGGTAACCCTGAGTGTGTTTGCCTATTGCTATATCAATGGGGTATTGGGCGACATGGTCGAATTTTCGGCCAATTATTCGTCGGGGCATGTGAAGATCATGACTCGTGCCTATGCGGAAAACAAGCATCAAGTGCCTAACGACCTTGCATTGCTGGACGTTTCCAGGCTCCGGCAACGCTTAAAAACCGATTATCCGGAGATGGTCTTTGAGGAACGCATCAACTTTGGCGGTCTTCTGGATGCCCCCGATGCTCATGGCGAAACCAAAAAGCAAGGGGTGGTACTGGGTATCGCTGCCGATTTGATCCACAGTGACAGCAAGGAACTGGATCGGCTGAATCTGCGCAACAGCCTTCGCCAAGGGCGATTCCCCGAAACACCGGACGAAGTGCTGCTGAGCGATGAGTTTGCCCATAAACTGGGGGTAGAGCCGGGTGACCGGGTAACCCTCATTTCCTCCACCATGTATGGCAGTATGTCGATCGTAAATTTTGTGGTGTCCGGAACCATCGATTTTGGGGTGCAAATGATGGACCGTAGCGGAATGATTGCCGATATCAGCGGCATACAGGCTGCACTCGACATGGATGATGCCTGTGGCGAACTGCTTGGCTTTCTGCCCACAACCCACTACAACGACGCTGCCGCCCTCGAGGTGGAAACTTCCTTCAATCAAAACTATTCCGATGGGGACGATGTGTTTTCGCCGGTAATGATCCGTCTGCGAAACGATTCCCTCATGGCCGGTTATTTCGACTTCATGGATGGAGTAGTTGGGATTATTGTTTCCATCTTCATTCTGGCCATGTCGGTGGTTTTATGGAATACCGGTCTGATTGGCGGCCTGCGGCGCTATGGGGAGGTAGGTTTGCGACTGGCCATGGGCGAAGGTAAAGGCCATATTTACCGATCCATGATTGGCGAAGCCGTTTTAATAGGGCTCACCGGATCTGCCCTGGGAACCCTTATTGGCCTTGGCTTTTCCTATTGGTTGCAGGAGGTCGGCATCGACATCAGTTCAGTGATGAAGGATACCAAGATGATGATTCCAACGGTTTTTCGGGCACACATCACTTCTACGGCCTATTATCTGGGTTTTATTCCCGGCCTTTTTTCGATGGTACTGGGCACCCTGCTCTCCGGCATTGGCATTTACAAACGCCAAACGGCGAGTTTGTTTAAGGAGCTAGAGAATTAGGTGAAGGCAAAAAGAAAATGTAAAAAGTATGAAATGGAGAAAAATAATGATTTGATCCGGCGGTTATTTGATTTCGCCGGCAGCACAACACGTCTTTTAAAGCGCGTGCCCTATTCTGTAGAAATGAAGGGGATAACGTATCAACTATTTTAAAAGTGCAACTTCTGTGGGAGCAAACTACGAAGAAGCTCAGGGAGCTGCATCCATGGCTGATTTTGCCTGTAAGCTTCGAATTGCGCTTAAGGAGCTACGGGAATCAAATTATTGGCTTCGGTTAATCTGCGAATTCGTTGAAGAAGGTCTGGTGAAAAATAGGAATCTGCAACGGATCAAATAGTCGGAAGAATTGAAAAGAATATTGGGGGCTATAGTGAAGCGTTCCAATGCATGTGTGCAGTAAATTTTGCCCTTTGCCTTTTTACTTTTGCCTTCATTCTTTGGTGCTAAACATAATTATACTGATATGATATTCAAAGTTTTATTCGGGTTATTCCTGCCAGCCCTTTTATCTGCGCAACCCACGGGCCGGGAGCTGCTGCAGAAAATTGATGCCAACATGGCCGCCAAATCCACTATCACCCAATCGAAGATGATTATCCATGGTGTGCGCCAAACCCGAACCATTGAGGCTCAGAGTTGGGGAGAAGGCAATCAGAAATCGTTCACCGAGTACCTGGCTCCCGAGCGCGAAAGGGGTACCAAGATGCTGAAACTGGATGATCAGCTGTGGATTTATTCTCCGGGATCGGACCGAACCATTCAGATTTCGGGACACATGCTACGCCAGTCGATGATGGGCTCCGACCTGTCGTACGAAGATATGATGGACAATACCCGGTTGTTGGAAGATTACGATGCCGTGGTTATTGGCAACGAAACGGTGGACAACCGCGATTGCTGGATAGTGGAAATGCACGCCAAAACCGATGAAGTGAACTATCAGCTACGTAAGGTATGGGTGGATAAAACGCGTTACATACCGCTGAAAGAAGAACTGCATGCCAAGAGCGGACAACTGCTGAAGCGCCTGGAACTGAAGGATATTACCCAAATGGGTGTGCGATGGTTTCCCCGGCGGATGATTTTTAAGGATATGCTCCGTAAGGGCGATGGCACGGAATTTATAATTGAGAAAATTGAATTCGATCAACCCATTCCAGAGTACCGTTTCACCAAGGCGGCTTTAAAGAAATAACGGGGGATTAGTCAACAGATGTCTGTGTTGGGTTGAGTTCGGCATGGCGAAAGCAACCCGTTTCGTGATCGTTTACCAAGCCCACCGCCTGCATAACGGAATAACAAATGGTGGTGCCGACAAACCGGAACCCCCGCTTTTTTAGCGCCTTACTTAAGGTATCCGACTCGGGGCTGCTGGAAGGGATTCCCCTGAAAGATTCGTAGTGGTTCCGAAGGGTTTTCCCTCCTGTAAAACTCCAGAGATACTTTGAAAAACTACCCCATTCCTTTTGCACCTCAATAAAGCATTGTGCATTCTGGATGGTAGCCCGTATTTTGAGCTGGTTCCGAACAATACCGCTATCCTGCAGTAATTCCTGCACTTTCGTTTCATCGTAACGGGCAATTTTATGGTAGTCGAACTGATCCAGTGCGTTACGGAAATTTTCGCGCTTGTTCAGTATGGTTTTCCAGCTGAGCCCGGCCTGGAAGCAGTCGAGTACCAGGTGTTCAAAGAGCAAGTCATCGTCGTAAACCGGGGTGCCCCATTCTTCATCGTGGTAGCGTTGCATCAGGGGATCTTCTTGCGCCCAATGACAGCGTTTCATAGTCCGGTCCGTTTGGTTTTTGTAAAGGTACTGCAATTGTGGGGGATGAAAAAGGGGAGGCGTTGCCCAAACCAATTTCAGTGCAAACCTTTCGTTTCACCGGGCAACCCGCTCCCCTGTATGGATTAGTTCTTAACTATTTTGCCCACCCACTCGGTACCATTCAATTGGATCCGGTAGAAATATAAACCCGTTTTTAGCTTTTGGCCGGTTTCCTGTTCCGCATGCCAGGTCAGAAGTTGGCAGGTGTCGGTATAGGTTTCTGAAAAAATCAGCTGGCCGTTTGGGTTGTAGATGGATAGTTTTCCGGCTCCCTCCGGAATCCCGGAAAGGTCGAAAGTGAGTTCGTCCTGAAAAGGATTCGGAAATACCCGGAGAGCACTTTCGCCCGGCTGGTTATCAATCACGGATGGAGGGAGTACGGTAATCGTGATGGTTCTTTCGTACCGGAACGTATCGGCATGCGAGAGGTCGACCGTGGTGAATGTAAAGCTGTAATCGCCAGGAGCAACGCTGTTCGCCTCTATTCGGATTCCGTAGTGCAGTTTTCCAAAACCTTCTATTCGAGCCTGGGTGTACTCGGTGAGTTCAATTCCCTGCATCGAAAAGGAAACCGGAGCGCAGGTGCAGCTGATGGTATCCGCCCGGGAACTTCTATTGTTGATTTCACCGAGAAAATCAAAGGGAACGGTAGACGGAATTTCAAGATGGATATCGTTGGTTTTCGTTTCCAGGTTCTCCGGTATATATCCTTCAATAAAGCTACGGTAGTCGATGCGGTAAAGCCCGTTATTGCTACCCAGAAGAATATCGCCATCAACCCATACGGGCGATGACTCCGTAGCCTCGGGAAGGTTGATCTGACGTAAAATTTTTCCCTTAAGCGCATCAATGAAGTAGAGTTTTCCCTGCCGGTCACCAAAGGGATCCGAACTGTTCATTACCAATACAGAGTGCTCTACAATTATGGGTTGGGTGAAAAAAACCCCATCGGTGTTGATAGACCATTCGGTACGCCCGGTAATAGCGTTCAAACAATGAATTTGGAACGAAAAGATGGTGGTTCCTATAATAATCCGTTCACCAAAAAGCAAAGGGGTGGAGGGCAGGTAGGTTTGTCCATCGGTATAGTGCCATTGTTCTTCGCCGGTGAAACGGTTTACCGGACTAAAGGAGTTGTTAAAACCCCCAAAAAAAAGCAGATCATTTTCTATGCGGATTCCCGAAACCACGGATCCCCGATAAACATCGTTGGCTAAGTCCTCCAGGGGAGCATAAATATTCCTTTGCCAAATGATAGATGAATCGCGCAGCGAAATGGCATAAAGGTCTCCACCGTAATTGCCAAAGTAGAGGGTGTCCCCCGAAATGGCCGGATTGCACCGGATGGCTGCACCGGATCCTTCTCCAATCGTTACCTGGAAATTCAATGCTCCCGTTAACAAATCAACTCCATTGATGTTGCCCCATTCATCGCCATAATAGGCAGTATGGTTACGGATCACCGGCGATGAATGGTGGAATTTCGTGGGGGAGTCCCAGTTACTCGTTGGGGGCGTGTTCCGGTCGACAAACGACCAAAGTTGTTGGCCGGTTCTTACACTTAACCCGAACAGTTGGTTCCGGCTTTCAAAGCAAACCACGGTGTCCTGCAGTGCCGCATTGGAGGTGATGATGCCGGGGGCGCGATAACTCCAATAGGCTTGTCCGGTTCGCAGATCAATGGCGTAGAATTTTTGATCCATACTGCCAAAAAAGGCGGCGGTATCATTCGTTACAGGGGCGGTATGGATGGCACCACTGTTAAATTTCCATACGGTGTTTTCCGCCGGTATTTGAGCATGGGAGTACGGAGCTGCTACAGCAAGCAGCCAACTCAGGGTTCCCAGAGCACGGGGCATTAATGTTCTCATGTCTTTCGGTTTAAAATTTTTACCGAAATAAGATATTCTGCCCCATACAGAAGTTCCACATTATAATTTGGGCCATATTGATGATCTGAACAAAAACTCAACGGCTCGTGGCACCGGCGCGGCACTGCTGCCGGTATTCGTTGGGCGAACAGCCGTTGAACTGTCTGAAAACCTTGTAAAAAGTGGTTTTGGAACTGAAGCCGGAGTCGAGCAAAATACCAAACAGGGTATCCCCGGCATATTCCTCGGTATGGAGCAATTTCATGGCATGCCGGGTACGATAGCGGTTCACATAATCGTTGAAGCACTGGCCTTTCTGTTGGTTGATCAGTTGCGAAAGCAAATGCGGGGTAAGTTGCAGCGCCTGAGCCAGGGTAGCCAGCTTCAGGTCCGGATCCAGATAGGGCTGGTGTTGTTGCATGTAGTGATCTAACCGGTAGAGCAGGTGGTTGGTATTTGCAGTCGCAGTGGTCTTGTGCTCAGTGGCCTGAGCACGTTTCTCAGGCTGAAAAACTTGCGGTTGACTGATTCCCTGGTAAAAGAGGAAGCTGAAAAACAGCAGAAACACCCCCAGGGAGCTCGCATGGATAGCCGTGTAACTGATCGACAGCCAAGTCCCGGTCAGGTTGGCCAATTGAACATATACACAGGATATAACGAAGCCCCATGCCAGTAAGCGGATCCATCGGTCGTTGGCCACTGTGGTTTGCTTTGTTGAGACCAGCCGGTAACGGTACAACATGGTTGCCAGATAGGAAATTATTGACAGGTTGAACAACTGATGCAGGTGCTGGCAGGCATTCCGAAAAAGGAAGGAGGATGCCAAAGTTCCAGTTTCGAAAGGAAAGAGAGCGATAAGGGCATAGATAAATGCCATCGGCCCGGGGAGAAGGTTCAAAATGTGTACGCGTCGGAATCGGAAGTCCGGATCGAGTACCGAGCTGAAAAACAGGTAGTAGAAAAAACCCCACAGGATGGCAATGGATTGCCCGAAGGCATAGAGAATTATGGCAAGCTTACCCGTACACACCGGAAAGAAAGTGAAGGCGGCAATGCCCGGTATTTGCGATACCAGATACAGGGTAAGGTAACGGTTCGGCCGGTTGCGGCGGCCTTTGTTTACCAGGATGAGTGAAAAAAGCATCAAAATGCTGATCAACGCGATCGATACCGTACGGGCTATTTCTTGCTGCATAAGTTCTTTTACAACTATGACCAATAAAAAGGCGGTTAGACGTATGAAAGACAAAATGTGGAAGTATAAAAAAGGTAACTACTCACCCACACCTGAGGCCATAGCCAGTCTTGATGTTTCGAATATCCCAATCCCGCGTTTGGCACAAGTATCAAAGAAAGATCGTATCATTGCATAATTTACAACAAATGTCAGTGGCAACTAAAATTCTTTATATTTTTTTTCTTATTTATTTAATGCCTCAATCTATATATTGTCAACAAGAATCAATAAATGAGACAGACAGCGTGGATTCCTATTTTATTAATAATTTTAGTAAAATTGAATGTCGACTTAAACATGATTCAATTTATCAATGTTTTAATATTGAGATTAAGGAATTTGTATTAGTAATAAGTGCATTATCAGGGAATGAAGCGATGATTACAGATTATGGAGGCACATTGGCTGTGACCAACGAACTATTGAGGAATTGGAAAAGGTGGTACATTGAGCATCGTGATTTGATAAAATGGGAAAATGTTTTATATGCCGTGCAATTTTTAAAATATGACTCATATATTATGGATTATTATAAGTCAGACTCAATTTATTCTACTCTGAGGATATTTAGAACAGATACTATTAAAAAATAATTGAAAAAGTCTTGCCAATCGGCAGGGCTTTTTTTGCCTCAAGAAAAAGTTATTAACAATTACCTTTTTCGCTCTCTCTCCCTTTCCCTGCATCGCTTTCCGCTCTTTTCCCCTCTCTTTTTTCTACCCCTGCCCGATAAGGCTTTGGGGTGGATGGGCTGCCAAAAAAACCAAACTAAAACCACCACCCCAAAAAACAAAAAATCAAACAAAATAAAACCCCGAACCGAAACCGCCAAAATCAGCAAAAACAAAAGGAAAGGAAGCAGCAATAAAACATCTGCATTATTTACTAATCCTTAAAATACATTCAACAATGCCCCGATTTTGCTATGTCCAGAACCACCATTTACTGCCATTGACCTTCACGCCTGTTTCATCGCCACCAACGACATTGGATTGTTCTATCTCTTTTTTTGTAACTACTCACCCGGATTTTGTCAAAATCAATGGTTATTAACAATTTTGCTTTGCAATTCATAGAATGAACTGAGTTATCATCTCAAAACAAATGTTTTATTCACAAGTGTTGATAAACAGGGGTTAAATTCTTAATTACTATTTCAGCTAACACGATTAGTTCTTCCCACCCTTACGGAACTTTGCAGAAAGATAAACTGCATTGGCAAACCAACAACCTACATACAACGAATTACTTCTCATGGTTCAGGTGCTCATCAAGCGCGTAGAAGAGCTGGAAGAAGAAATACGACAACTGAGACAACAAAAGAACTGCAATAACAGCAGTATTCCGCCCGGTAAGGATGGATATTTCGGAGCATACTGACCCCCACTTCAGAACCACCGGAATGGGCTAAATTTCATCTAAAAAAGATGTCAATCCGGCAGATATTGACCCCCTAAAGTTACTTTGGAGCACTTATTTCGGAGCATATTGCCCCCTTTTGAGCAGTTTTTCGGAACGAATTTGATTTTTTGGAGACTACGCCGGACTTTGTCAATCCAGGTTTCGGTCTAGGTTGTACTCCTGCCGGATATTTCGGAGTATATTGTTCCCTGCGTCTTTCCCCTTTTGCCTACTAATCTTTCCTGTGTAAACAATCAATACAAATCCACCAAACCCTCCGGGGTGTTTACCCGAATGGTTTGGGAACGATCGTCAATATCCAGAATAAACTCGGACTGGAGCGGGATCAAAATTTCAGTACGGCCGTTCTTAACCTGTAATAACGGGTTCTGATCGAAATCGAGGATGGCATCCAGAATGCCAAGTTCGCCCAACTGCTGATCGATAACCGTATAGCCAATGCAGGATTGGGAATCGGCCAAGTTTAAGGAAGGTTCAGCAGCCGATAGTGCCTCCCGGGGGATCCATACTTTTGAGTTTATCAGTTCGCTGGCTGCATCCTGGTTAAACACATCGTCCAGCGTTAGGAGTACCATTTCGGCAGTGGTTTCGCGAAATTCACTAACAAAAAATGGAACGGGTAATCCATCCTGTTCGATGAATACCCATTCCATGGATTCAATGTTTTCGAAACTGTTGGTATGAAGAGCAACCTGACCCTGAACACCGTGTGTTTTGGTAATACTACCCAGCTCGGTGCAGTGCTTCAGGTCGATCATATTCGAAAGACATGGGGGTTGCCCTATTCTTCGGTTTTCTCTTCTTCAGCAGGTGCTTCGGCGGCTGCTTCGCATTCGGCGGCCACAGGAGCGGCAGCAGCAGCGGCTTCGGCAGCTGCATCGGCTTTGCGCTTGGCAATTTCAGCGGCCATGGCTTCGCGAACCTTGCTTTCAGCTTCCAAGCGTTTTTTAGCCTCAGCATCTTTGCTTTGCTGCAGCTTGTTAGCCTGGCTCTGAATTTTAGCTTCTTTTTCTTTTTGCCACTTCTCGAAACGGCTTAGTGCTTCGGTTTCATTAAAAGCACCTTTTTTTACTCCGTCGAGTAAGTGTTTCTTCATAAGAACACCTGAGGTCGATAAAATCGAACGACATGTGTCGGTAGGTTGAGCGCCCTTTTGCAACCAGTCTAAAGCTTGGTCAAAGTCTAGATCAATGGTGGCAGGATTAGTATTTGGGTTGTACTGACCCAATCTTGCGATATACTTACCATCCCGTGGCGCCCTGCTGTCTGCTACCACAATGTGGTAGATTGGTTTTCTTTTGCGTCCCTGACGCGTTAATCTGATTTTTGCGGGCATATTTACAATTTAATATTACTACCTACATTTATTTTGAGCCTGCAAATGTAGAGATTTAATTTGATAACCATCAAGCCCAAGATGCTGTTTTTTGTTAAAACTTTTTTAGTGCACAAAAAGATATTTATCCTAAATTGCCGTGATAATCAACAAATCTCTATTTATTATGAAAAAAACTATTCAAATTTTATGTGTTGCGATGACACTGGCTGTAGCTCTGGTGTCCTGCAAAAAAGACGAAATGGTGAATACCGTGACGCCAAACAGTACTGCAACAATTAGCGGATTGGCACGTGTTAATCTGGATGTTACCAACGACACCAATTCTCAGGGAGCTGCTCAGACTACCTGGAATCAGGTTCCTGAAGGAGTAACCATCTATGCAACAATTAGCACCGATGAGCTTACTCAGTTTGAAAATCCGGCTACTAACTACGGACAGAAAACCTACACCACCACTGTTGCTGCAGACGGAAGTTACACTCTTACTGTTGAAGCCAATGTGAGTACAGTGAATGTAACCATTACTGCAGACGACTTTTTAGCCGCTGAAAGAGACTGGCTGATCGTGGACAGCCTGTATTCTTCCAAAGACAAGATTTATGAGTTAGGCGCTACAACTGAATCGGTAATTGCTGGATCAACCAGACTCATTAATCTTGATTTCTCTAAAAAATAGGGGACTCACACTCAAAATTATATAACATGAAAAAAGGATTATTAAGCAGCATACTGGCGCTTAGTATTTCGTTACTGGCCATAGGTCAGGAAACGGAAGCGGTGAGCAGCTCATCGGGCGCCGGGCTAGTTTCTAAAAAGGGTGTGAATATTCTTCCTGAAGCAGGTGAAATTGTACTCGGAATTGATGCCACTCCATTTCTTCTCTATGCCGGCAATGCCGTAAACATTGGCGGTAACGCCGCTCCTACGGTTGGTAATAGCAATCCCGGCTTTGCAGTCTCCGGCATCTATCTGAAATACATGTTGAGCGACAACATGGCAGCCCGTGCCAAAGTGCGTACCGATTTTAGCAGCACTACCGATATTTCAGTTGTGAATATGGCTACTCCCAGCCCCGATCCACTAAATCCGCAGTATGTGGAGGATGAAGTAAATACCCAAAACAATGACCTTGAAATTGGCCTGGGTGTTGAAATGCGTCGTGGTAGCAGCCGGGTACAAGGTGTATACGGTGGCGAAATTCTGTTTGGCTCGAACAAAATGGAACAGACCTACATTTACGGTAACTCCATTAACAACGAGAACGGTGATCAACCTGCCATCCATAATTCGTATGTGAACGGAATGCGACTGATCAAAGATTACAGCGATAAGGGGTACTTCTTTGGTGCTCGCGGTTTTGTTGGCGTAGAGTTCTTCATTGGCCCTAAAATTTCGCTGGGTGGAGAATTTGGCTTATCGTACATGATGAACGTGAATGAAAACCGTGTTCAGGAATGGGAATTCTGGAATTCTGAAACTCAGGCTGTGGATCAAATGTATACTGAGACCACTGCTGGCGGTGTGAAGTCCAATGCAGTTGGAATCGACAACCTGGACGGACAAGTAAACCTGTTCTTCTACTTCTAAAAAAGTCCTTGATGACAAATACAAAAAGGCCGCCTTCGGGTGGCCTTTTTGGTTTTACCTGAGAGGGGGTTCAATCCTCTGAATGGTATGCTTCCGCTACGGCACAGCGAGGATTGTAGAATCACGTTCCGGCGTTGGAATTGAAGAGGTACTATCACCAATTATTCGTTGGTCATGGAGCAACCATGTAGATATAGCTTTCTCGTGAAGGCAGAGAAGGCTGCAATTCATACCGTCTTGCATTTTCCGGAGTTTAGCGTTCAGGTAGCATTCAAGAGCTAGCAGCAGTTGGAACGGAAGAGCCTTGATAAATACATAAAAAAGAGCATGTTGTGTTTATAAAAAACGATATATTACCCTGCATAGGGATGGGAACCTTGTGCCACTCTGTCACCAAAGCAAGATGGAACCTTTTTGGTACGAAAAATGTAAAAATCTACATACATACATATAACATATTCTGAAAGGAATGCGTATCTTGTGCGACCAATAGAACACACCTTATAAAGCAAACAATAACACACAAAATAATGAGAAAAATTTGGATGTTGGCTGCTATAGCCCTGTTCGTGGCAATTGCAGCACGCAAAATTCGAAAGCCGAAGGCACTACCGATAATGTTGCCGTAAAGGATGCGGCGGCGGTACCTGCCGAAGCAGCCGGGAAACCCATCAAACTGACCAAACAGCAGTTTCTGGATCAGATTATGGATTACGAAAAAAATAAGGAATGGATCTACAAGGGCGAACTGCCCGGACTTATCGACTTTTATGCCGACTGGTGCCGTCCCTGCCGCATGACCGCACCTATTATGGAGGAGCTGGCTGCCGAATATGCCGGCAGGGTTACCATCTATAAAATTGATATTCAGGCCGAACAGGAACTGGCTGCCATCTTCGGGGTGCAAAGCATTCCTACCTTCCTGTTTATGCCCAAGCAAGGCCAGCCGGTGATGAGCTCGGGCATAGCGCAGACTCCCGAGGAAACCAAGGACATGTTTAAGCAGCAGATCGAACAGGTACTTTTAGGAGCCCCGGGAACCGCTCGGTAAAAAACTGAATGAAGCCCCTTTACGGGCATGGGTATTCGAAGGAACTTTCGCTACGGTGGGAGTTCCTTTTTTTTCCAATGCGCCGAATCCTTTGATACGGAACTGTCCGAACCATGGCACCCAGGTTTATTACATCATATGGGAGCCGCCAGTCCAAAGATGTGCAACCGGGCGGTGACTGTATTCCCGGGCGCAGTTCCTGGGAGGTTTGGGTAGTGGTTTGAAAAAATATTCCCAATTTTATAGCTGCAAGAAGATCCGGTATCTGCTGTCCTTTTCCTCCTGCAGTATTTTCGCGGGAGTGAGTAACCCGGCGGCAAACAGCGGATGGTTGCATCGATACAAAGAAGAGCCATGGGTGGATTCAGTCAGAAGGGTGGTCTTGCAGTACATCTATTGAATTTTTGTTGAATGCAATAGCTTAGTCCATGCGTTACTTACCGATACCTTCTGATTTTTTTGCTGCCAACCGAAAAAACGTGAGCCAAAGGCTGGAACCGGGCTCGGTAGCACTGGTTTGTTCCAGTTACCAGATGCCTCGCAATGGCGATCAGTACTATCCGTACCGCCAGAATTCTGATTTTTTTTACCTGACCGGCATTGAGCAGGAAAAATCACTGTTGCTTTTAGCTCCCGATTCGCTGCAGCCCGAATACCGCGAGTTGCTTTTTATTTTACGCAGTACGCCCAAAATGGAAATCTGGGAAGGAAAGAAACTTACCCTTCAGGAAGCATCCGAAATTTCAGGGATTGCCCAGGTATACTATCTCGATGAGTTGGAGGGTATCCTGGACCGGTTGATGGCCGAAATGGATGGGCTGTATGTAAATACCTCCCTGATTGCAGCGGAAAGCAAACATCCGCTATCGCAGGATGCGATGTATGCCGAAAAACTCCGCATACGTTACCCGAATCAGGGGTATCGGTCTTTGCAAACCATATTGCAAGCCCTGCGGTTGATTAAATCGGATATCGAAATCACTTTATTACGGGAGGCTATAGCCATTACCCGCGAAACCTTTTTGGAGGTGTTGCAAGCCATTAGGCCAGGCAACTATGAGTTCGAGATCGAAGCCCTGATATACCAGGGTTTTATTCGGAGGAGGGCCAGTGGCCATGCCTACGAGCCCATTGTGGCCAGTGGGGCCAATGCCTGTTACCTGCACTATACCAGGAACTGTGCCCGCTGCCAGTCCGGCGACCTGGTGTTGTTGGATTTTGGCGCCGAGTATGCCAACTATGCTGCCGACCTGTCGCGCACCATACCGGTAAACGGCAGGTACAGCAAGCGACAGCGGGAACTGTACGATTCGGTATTGCGCACATTCTATTACGCGCGCAGCCTGATGAAACCGGGAATAACCATCAATCAGTTGAATTCCGAGGTGGGACGGTGGGTGCAAGAGGAACATGTTAAATTGGGGCTTTACACCACTGGGAGCATCAAGGCTCATCAGGGTGAAAATCCTTTGTGGCATAATTTTTACATGCACGGCACCAGCCATTTTCTGGGCCTCGATGTGCATGATGTGGGAACCAAGGATCAGGTTCTGCAACCCGGCATGGTGCTTACCTGCGAACCGGGTATCTATATCGCCGACGAAGGGATCGGCATTCGCACCGAGAACAACATTCTGATTACCTCCGAGGGTTATGTGGATCTGATGGAAAACATTCCTATTGAAGCGGATGATATTGAGCAACGGATGCACCACACTTAGTCGGGATCCAATGCGTATCCGGCGGAAGACTGGTTTTTCGGTACCCAAAATTACTAGGGACGAAGGATTTCCATTTCATGGAGAGGATGCACAATCGGATTAAAAAAATAAGACCTGCACGAGCTAAAAACACTCGAAGCAGGCCATGCAATTATATAAGAAACCGGTTTTAAAAAAAACCGTCAGATCCTGAACTTCAACCGGTCAGGGTTCCCGACACCTGATGCCCGGCAGGGTTTTTAAATTCCGAACCCCATGCGGAAACCGCCCACGAAGTGGGTTCCGGTGTAACCGTAATCGTTCACCCCGCGGTTGTACTTAATGGTAACATGTTCGGGGGAATAATGCTGGCTGTACTTGATACCCAGGCCCAGGTAAAAATCCATATACCACGAGGGGGCTATCTGCAACTGCCAACCGAGTACCGCATGGCCGCCCATGTTGTGAATGTTCATGGAGTAGCTGATGTCATCCATGTGTTGGTAGGGCAGGCCATCAAATCCGGTATATTCCACCCAGATAAAATCGTCGCCGGTAAGATGGTAGTTTTTGTAGGTGGCACCATAACTCAGGTATATTCCTTCGCTGGTGCCGGTTTTCGACAAATAGGTGCGGCGCGATATGCCCAGTCCCCATCCGTACATGTTATCGTAGCTGTAAGCATCGTAGTAATCTTCGCTGCCCCCCAGGTTGTATAAATCGCCGGCCGTTCCGGAAATAAAATAGTAGGGTGAAATGACCCACCAGTTCCGGCTTTCGCCTTGTTGAATATCAAAATCGATGCGCAGTCCGTTTACTGCCAGGTATTGCGGCACTCCGGAAACAATGAAATGGGAGGCTTTCTTTTCGGGCCATTCTGCATGTAAAACGTTACATGCGAAAAACAGCAGTCCAAAAGTTATATAGTGAAGGTTTTTCATAGTACAGCGGGTTAAAGTTGAATACCTAAACGAATTCCCAGGTGCATCAGGTTGCCTGAATAGTTATACCCCAGCCAGGAATCATTGAAACGGTCGGTGTCGGCACCTCCCGCATCCATCAGGCTGTATCGGGTTCCCAGTCCGGCATAGAAGTCGAGCGAAAACACTTCAATGGTATTGTAACCCAGGATCAGGTCGCCACCCATTTTGTGAATGGTGCCATGGGCACTTTTGCTTATTTCACCGCTGTAATCGAAGTAATCGAGGCTGAAAAAGTTGTAGGCCAGCCCATAGCTCATGTAGAAACCATAATTGTTATGGTTTTCGGAGGCAAAAATCTTATGGTACAGGTTCATGCCTCCTCCAACCAGAAAGGTATATTCGTTATCCTGATTGGCAAAGCTGCCGGCGTCCTGTTCGCTCAGGTAGAACTGGGGG
>QKEH01000039.1 GCA_003252385.1 Bacteroidota bacterium
TTCTTCTTTCGAAAGCGTGAATTCATCGACTACGTTACTTACGCTTTCGACGATGGAGGAGGCCTCGCTGCCCAGTAGTTTGTTTAAAAATTTCATTGTGTTAGGTTTGAATAGTATATGTAAACCTAAAATATGAAATTAAAAGAAGAAGGACAAAAAAGTAATTAACCGGCTGGTTTGGGAAATTCTAGCACTGTTCATTTTTTGCCTGGTGAGTCATAAAAACTGGGTGCAGGCACGGAACAAACAGAGCCAGCATTCAACAGTTTGTATCTTAGCGTACCGGCAGGCTAAACGTGATATCGGCTGTGTTTTCCCCTAATACATGTTTAGGAGCTTTTTTGTTGTTGATGAAATCATTGTCGTCCGTAAAACCGGCATCGACCCAAGACGGGTGCTTCCTAAAATCGGCATCGGGATTAAAATAATAAATGACCAGGCCTTTCCAGGAATACGATGTGTAGTCGCCTTCGAAAAGATAGGTTCCCTGATCAAGATAAACCGGGTGGAACCCAATGTTCGAACGGAAGACTGACCCTCCCTTGGAGTGGGTAAAAACCACCTGATTGGAAAGGCTCTTATCGGTACGGGTTATTTTCAGGGAGTGGCTTCCTTCGGAATACACCAGGAAATGATACCACCCGCTCTGATTAACATGCATCAGGGTTGAAAACTGGAGAGATATCTGATCCCCGTCGTGATCCATATCACCAAAGGATTCATGTACCAGCTTGGGGCCAAGCTTGAAATCCAGTTTGTCGACCGGGAGCTGGGTGGCGCGAGTTTCCATCATGGACCTGTAGGTAGTCAGGATTGAGGGATTTTCTTTATTATGCTCGTTCATTTGTCGAACACTGAGCACACCTAACCCAATGATGATGGCGTACCCACCCAGCCAAAATAATACCGACTTCCATTTTTGCCGGTAAGCCGTATACAGAATGAAGAAGAACAGGAAATATAAGGCATACGAGAAGTTCTGAAAGTACTGTATTTTTTTGGGAAAAGGAAATACACCTATAAGAGAGAGAGCCAGAACCGTGCTAAAGAAAGCAAGATATTTCCTTGGGACAACCCGGGTCTGATACACCCAAACCAGTAGTCCCAAAGAGAATGTCATAATGAGGTAGAGAATTTTGTAATAATCAAAGAGGAAGGCCAGTTTCTGAGAGTACCACGTGGGGAATACATTACCTGAAATGAGAAGTTTGTACTCGACCACCAGAGGTTTGACCAGGCGCCAGCTGTAATCGAAATAATCAGCTGCCAGTTCCTTATATTTGTCCGATTTATAGATTCCCAGTTCAGTTTTTATAGTTCCTCGTTGTAATTCCCGCGATCCCGATCCGTAATTAAAAAACCATTGTCCTCCATCGTCGGTGATGTCGTGTGTGTTTATAGCCTGTGCTCCCGAAACGCCCATAAAATAGTTGAAGCCCGAGTGCGGCGATATGGAAGCTGTTTGACCATCAGAGATACGGTACATTTCGTACGATGTCCAGCCAAAAATTGCGGCAAACACCATGGTAAATCCAGCACACAAAGCAATTTTTCTCAGGAGTATTTTCCATTTCCAGCTAAAATGACTGAGCAGGATGAACAGGCAATACGCGAGTGCCAAAGGGGCATTGGAAGGGCGCATAGCAGCGCCCAGACAAAATAGTAGTGCGCCAATGAGAACTTTCCACGACTGCGAATACCTGAACAGATAATACAGGGAGATAATAATCAGTGGAACTCCGGTAGATTCGCCCATAACAAAGACGGCATAGTGCATCGATGGGTATCCCATGCCATATACCAGGGTTAGTGCCAAGGCCCAAAAAGTATTTACAAACAGGAGTAGCCCAATGCGGTACAGATAAGCTGCGGCAAAACCCGCTAAGATGGCATTAATGAAGAGTATGGCGTTCAGATATCCTTTCCCCCGAAATGCAAAATCGACAACTTTGATTACCTCGGCCAGGTAGAAATGGTAAAATGACGAGTTGCAACACCATTGCGTGTAGGCTTTATCGTTGCCATGAGCCCGGTCTAATGCTTTTTGATAGTAAGCCTGCATGTCTGAGGCCAGATAATTTTCGTACTCAGTAAGAAAAAAGGTATTGTAAAAGGTGAACAGAAAGGTCATGACCCCCAGAATAATGGACACTCGGCGCGGGTTGGAGAGGAAATTAATTTTGGAAGTATAGAATGAAACTTTGGAAAGTATGCCTGTAAGCATGCCAAATCCCAACTCAAAAGACCGGTTAACCATCGGATAGCAGTAAGTTATTGAAACACACGAGTTAGAAATAATCTGGCGGCGAAGATAAAGTTTTTTACATGCAATTGCTATCTTGCCACATTTTAAAACCCATCTACTTAACAACTACAATGGCGAAAATTATTCTAGACTTGGACGGTGTGCTTTGTACTCTTAAAAAACCCCAGGAAACCTACGCCGAGGTTCAGGTCATTCCGGGCACTGCTGAAAAGCTTCAAGCACTTAAGAATGCCGGACATTACCTGATTATCCATACCGCCCGTCACATGGCAAGTACCGGTAATAATGTGGGCATCATCAATAAAAAGGTGGGCGCCATTACATTGGAATGGTTAGAAAGGAATGGTATTCTCTATGACGAAATTCATTTCGGCAAGCCACACGGCGATGTCTATATCGATGATAATGCAATGTTGTTTACTGGCTGGAACAGCCTGTCGGTGTCTGATTTTGATGATAAACTGATCAATATTGTAATCCCCATGGCCGGAGTGGGCCAGCGGTTTGTGGATAGCGGTTACGAAGTTCCCAAGCCTTTAATTCAAATCCATGGGAAATACATGTTTCAGTGGTCAGTAGAAAGCTTCGATTATCTGATGGAGGGAGATTTTTCTATCCGACTCATATTTATTATTCTGGCGGAACATGCTGAAAAATGGAATCTGGATCGTATTATCCATGATACTTATCCGGAAGCAGTGGTTATTGCCATTCCGCATAAAACCGATGGACAGGCGCAAACGGTGCTTGCCGCCAAGCAATATATTAATAATCTGAACAAACTGATCATTCACAATGGCGACACCTTTTCAAGATGCCCCGAATTACTGCTGGCATTAAAGGAAAAGAACATTGGGGGGGTGATCCCGTGTTTCGAATCTACTGATCCCAGATATAGCTATGCCAAAGTGGATGAGTACGGCTATGTCACTCAAACTATCGAGAAACTTGCTATTTCGGATCGGGCAAGCAATGGGACCTATTATTTTTCCAAGGGGCACCACTTTGTATGGGCGGCCGAAAAAATGATTTCCATGGGAATTCGTGAGAATAACGAGTACTATGTTATCCCCCTATATAACGACCTGATTGCCAATGGCCATATAGTACGCACTGTATCCTGTAACCATAACTGGATATTGGGCACCCCGGACGAATTAACCTATTTTGAGAATAACTATTTCAAGGAATGATGCCATGGACAAAATCTTAGTGTTTGTACCTATGTACAATTGCGAAAATCAGATTGTAAGGGTTCTAAAGCAAATAACCCCTGAAGTTCAAAAGCGCATACACACGGTGCTGGTGGTCGATAATGGAAGTAAGGATAATGGACGGGAAGCTGCCAGGGAAGGGCTCAAAGTAATAACCGGTTGCGAAACGCGTTTGATCCGAAACCGTCAGAATGTTTCTCTTGGCGGATCCCATAAGGTGGCATTTAACTATACCTTGTCAAATAATTTCGATTATTGTATCGTTCTTCATGGCGACGATCAGGCGGATATTGCCGATCTGATACCCTATCTGGATTCTGGGCAATATCGAAGCTACGATTGCTTTTTAGGGGCAAGGTTTCATCATAAATCCAAACTGTTGGGCTATTCGCGTTTTAAAACCCTGGGCAACCATGTGTTGAATTTTTTAATTTCACTGGTGATGTTGAAATGGGTTAAGGACATGGGGTCGGGAATAAATATGTATAAGAGCAGTTATCTCAAATCGAAACATTATCTGAAATACCCCAACGATTTGACTTTTAATGTTTTTATGCTGTTTCATGCATATTATCTGGGAGCCACTTTGCACTATTTCCCCATTACCTGGCGCGAATTTGACCAAGTTAGCAATGCCAAGGCCTTTAAGCAGGCAAAGAGGATTTTACGACTGGTGGTTAGCTACATGGCGCAAAAAAAATGGCTCTTTTCCGATCGGGAAACCCCTGAAGCGCAAATGAAGTACGATTTTGATGAACTATTTTTTCAGCCTGTATCATGAAATTACGTTGGCAGCGCATAGTATTTGCGATCTTTAGCCTGGTATATGTGTTGTCGTTTTGGGGTTACATGTACTTTGCTCCCACTAAGCTGAATGTTTCGGGGTCTATTGCCGGTGCTATGGCTTTCTACCTGGTGTCGCATTTTGTCCGCATCATTCGTTTGAAATTTATTCTTAGCGATTCCAAGCTCCGGTTTAGTCAGGCTGCATTCATCAGTATGGCAGGCGATGTCATGGGAGCCTTCACCCTCAAATTGCTAGGAGAGGGTGTAAAAGTGCTCTTGTATTCGACCGTATACCGAACCAGGTACCCGGGACGAATTATTCCAACTCTGATTTTTACCCGTTCGTTCGATTTTCTATTTTTTGCCCTTATTGTAATGTTGCCCGGATCGGGTTCGAACGAGGTTAATTATGCCCTTACCCTGGTTTTATTATTGGCTACTGTGGTGTTGTTTAGTCTGCTTATTCTCATGCCACGTATACTCCACCTTACCGAGGCTATCTTGCTTCGTAATTTACGAAGCAATTTTTCCGTGCGTTTGATCAAAGGGGTGCAATCCCTGAATAACTCTTTTCGCAAAACACGTTTATTGCACAGCAGTTCTTTCTTTATCTGTTTGGTGCTTACCTTAGTTATTTGGTTGTTCGAAGTGGTAGCCATACATTTTCTTACTTCCGGAGGTATTCAGAATAGTGTGGCAAATTCTCTCTCCCAAACCGTGCAAATGGTTATCGACTCTGCATTGTCCATGTTTACTGCCAGTCCCGAAGTTCAGGAAGGGATGTACTATCCTTTGTTTATCGGCTTGTTTGTAGTTACCTTGTTCAATGCATTTTTTCTAATCCGAAAAAGTAAATCATGAATTATCTAATTCTGTTCGATGCTGTAAATTCGCAATCCTTTTTGGGAGAACAAATGAACCTGAGCCAGTACAGTTTGCTCCGAATTGGGAGAGAAACCTATGGCGGAGCACTAAAAGCCAATTTCTATCCGTTTTCACATTCTGTGATTCTGCATTCCAAAATTCCGTTGACCACGTATCAGGATTTCTTCCGGTTTTTAACAGAACAAAAGGTCGACCTGGCGAATTTGGAAGACAGCAATGTGTTGTATTGGAATTTAATTCATTATCCTGTCGATAGACTGGCTGTTAATCGAATTTTTGAGGCCATTGCCAACACGGATGAGGCCATCTGTTTAGCGCAGCGCAGTGAATTGGCAGATACCAAGCTGGAACTGTACCAATTGCCTTTAAAAACTATCGTTGAAAATCACTCTGGAACCCTTCCGGTGGTGATGTCATCCAAGCTGAGAATGGTTGATGTTGCCCATCAGTTTATTCAACTCGATCATCCGAGCGAGGTACTGCAACTCTTTGCCTCAAATTTTCAAATACGAAGTTTTAATGCAATTGCTTCCGAGGGTTACTATTTTGTAAAAAAATCGAAGAACAAAGCAAAAATCAAAGCGGAGTACAATTTCCTGTCTAACGTGCCGGCCGAGCTACGATTCTACTACCCCCAGGTGGGCAATTATCTGGAACACGATGATTATTCGATGTATCAGATCGAAAAAATATTTAACTCCGATGTGAGTAAGTACCTGCTATGTGGTGCGTTTTCCGAATCATTTGTCCGTAAGCTGTTAAATGCAATTCATCTGTATTTGCAGGCTTGTCCGGTTCAAAAGGTGAGTGGGACTGAATACGAAGACTCGGTACGGAAGCATGTATTGGCAAAAACCCGGCAGCGTATGGAGCAAATCAGGCAGCTTCCCATAGTTGAAACACTCGACTTTGTGTGCAAATCCAGAGGGCATGTTTCGATAAATCAGTTTGCTGAGACCCTGTACACTGCTATTGAGGACGATATTCAAAAGGTAAAATCGCCTTTTCTGAGATATTCCCATGGAGACATGTGTTTTTCTAACATGTTGTTCTCGCACCATCATGGCACCTTAAAGTTTATCGACCCAAAGGGATATAACGAGTCGATAAATGAATGTTTTATTCCTCCGGTTTACGACTTGGCCAAACTCTCGCACAGTATGAACGGACTTTATGATCTGTTGATCTATGACACTTTTCATAGTGTGTTTGATGCGTCACAGGAAGTTCATAACGAATTTTATTTTCCGTCCGAAAAATGCAATGAAATGAGCAAAGGTTTCAGAAAGTTTCTGGCACTTCAGAAAGTGAGTTATTCGCAGGTGCGGCTATATGAGGCCTCGCTTTTTTTAAGCATGTTGCCCTTACATGCCGATAATGCAAAACGACAAATTGGCCAACTCATTCAGGGAATTTCAGCCTTTTCAGCCTATAAAAATGAAAAGTAAAACCAAACAGCTGTTCGGCGCCCTGTTTTCCAGGGAATTTCTTTCTTATTTTATTTTTACTTTCATTGGCCTGCTTATTGACCTTGCTCTTTTTACGGTTCTCAATACGGGAACTTCTTTACCGGTTTGGATTGCCAATGAGATTAGCAGTTATACTGCAGTAACCTTTGTGTTTATCACCGTTTCGCGATATTCATTTTCGAAGAAAGGTTTCTCCTGGCTCTCCTATCTGATGTATATCATCTACATCTCATTGTCCATTCTGGTTTTTTCCTGGAGTATCGATTTTTTGGTGCAACACATTAAATTGTTGCCATTGCTGTGCAAATCGGTGGTTTTGCCAATTTCGTTCCTCGTAAACTATTACTTCACCCGGTTAATTATCCAAAAGAGTCATAATTTCGTTTATTGAAAAAATTGTAATAACTTTTTCTGAGACAATGTCACCTGATTAAAACCTTAATTCAAATGAAAAATAAAGTTAGAAATTCCTTAAACATTGGTGTTTGCCTGCTTCTTCTATTGGTGCATTTAGGCATCGTCAGAAGTTATTCACAAGAACGTTCTTCCGTGGACGGTTATTTTAATATCCCAAACAATTTTGTGATTACCAATGGTGCTAATGGCATCGTTTGGAAATATATCCAACTGGGTAACACCGGGTTCCCCAACCCATCATGGAACCAGCTCACTTTCGATGATTCAAATTGGAATACCGGTTATTCAGGTTTTTACTATGTACCTAGAGCCGGTGATATTTTAGGAACACCATGGAATGTCTCCAATTTTGTTGATAGTTGTCGTCTTTACCTGCGCGGTACCTTTACTGTTGAAGCCGGAAAAGTGGAACATCTCTTGTTTTGGGCCCGTTGGGATGATGTAATGACTATCTATATCAATGGGGTTGAAGCACAACGTACAACAGGATGGAGTAGTGGTTATCGTTATTTAGGAATGACCCAGGCTGCAAGAAGCGCAATAAAGCCCAATGGCCCCAACATTATTGCAGTATATGTTAAGGATACGGGTGGTGGCAGGTATTTCGATTTGGGATTAGTATATGAACCTTTAATGAATTCGCGCATAGAAAATGGTTACACCCTTAACCCCGATCTTGATGTACTAGGTAGTACTATAAAAAATTATATGGTACAACATGGTATACCTTCCGGAGTATTTGCCTTAAGAAAGGGCGACGATATTCTGGTATCTCAAGCTTTTGGATACAAAGACAAGGCATTTACTGAACCTCTTGATAATAATGCCGTAATGAGACTGGCAAGTGTGGATAAAATTGTGACGACAGATGCTATTAGAAAATTAATTAACGATGGTTATAAAGATCCGGATGGAATATTAATTTCCGGTTCAACTAAAGTTTTTCCTTTATTGGTCAAATATGGACTTACACCCGGTTTTGGCATTAATGATGAAAGGATCAATGATATTACAATCAATCAACTCATTGACTTCCGGAGTGGATTATCCAATTTACCGGATGCAAATACCATCTATCAAAACCTCGGAATACAGGCTGGCACTTCAGATATTCATGATAATATCAAATGGTTATACAGTAGTACACTGAATTACACTCCGGGTACCTCCAGCGCGTATGTCAGCACAGGGCATATGCTCCTGCGCTATGTGATACATAAGGTTACTGGCGATTTAGAGACCTTTTTGCAAGAGAACGTATTTTCCCAATCAGGAAACTCGGATATATATGTGGCTCATGAAAGATTGGAAGGAAGGCAATCCAATGAACCCTGGTATGCCAATCTGAATAATACCTACGACCGATGGATTAATCTTGAGAATTATACTGCACTGGCTGCTTCTGCTCCTGCTTTGGCCAGTTACCAAGGAGTTTACCTAGCCACCGAGAAGTATTTTGGAAGTATGGAAGGCACATGGAGTGTTGCCACGAAAAACTATAACATGGATTATAGCTATGCGCTTATCTTCAATATTAGTGGGGTATACGATGACTTGAGTGCCAGTATTGAAAATATTCTGGGTAATTTACCTGCATCTTCATGGCTAATTAATGAAGGCCTATCTTGGCCATGGCAAATTAGCAATATAGGGACTGTTGCTACCTCAGGAAGTGCCAAATTTACCAACGAAACCATCTATGTTTTAGGGGCAGGTGGCGACATTGGGAACACTGACGATGAATGCAGTTTTGTTTATCAGCCCATTACAGGTAACTGCACACTAATTGCGAAGGTTAATTCCATTGAACATACTCATGATTGGGCAAAAGCCGGGGTTATGATTCGTGAGAATCTTGACCCGGGTGCAAAACATGCCTGTACAGCAATTACTCCACAGAATGGAGTTGTTTTTTTAGAGCGAGATGCTACAAATGGACCAAGTGCTGTAACAACCGGGGTATCCGTTTATGCACCCTACTGGCTCAAAATAGAGCGAATTGGTGATCTTTTTACCAGTTCCGTATCCATGGATGGGTTGAACTGGCTAGTAATTGGAACTAAATCAATAACGATGAAGTCCGATGTTTGTATTGGGATGGCAGTAACGTCCCATGAATACTCAAATCTTTGCTCATCGTACTTTAGTGGTGTTTCCGTAACGAGTAGTCCGGTAGTTAAAAAGGTTCTAGGTGTTCGTCTGGCTCCAACGTCTGTTAATTTGCAATTGGGCTCTAGTTCAACCCTGATGGCTACAGTATTTCCTACTGATGCCGATAATGCTTCTGTGCACTGGAGTTCAAATAACACAGCCGTTGCAACGGTAAACAATGGAGTAGTTAGCGCGGTTTCTGCTGGGCATGCTACAATTTCTGTGACTACGGTCGATGGCGGATTTATTGCTAGTTGTTCAGTTACGGTGGTTGAACCCAATACTTACACCAATAGGGCAGGTTACGAAGAACTCTACGAAATACCTGTATACACGGCAAACAGGCGGGCACAGTTGGTTGAAATGCCTGAGCCTGGTGTCATACATAGTATAAGCATGTACCATGGCTCGGGTAGCGGTTCTATGCTCCTGGCCATATACGATGATATTTCCGGTAAACCCGGATCTTTATTGGCTTCAACTCCACTTACAACCGTTAATTCAAATCCCGGATGGCAGGAAGTTGATCTTGAAAATCCAGTTGAAGTAAATGCAGGGGTGTACTTTTGGCTGGCCTTCGTTTATGAAATACCACCCGAGATTCGGTATACAGCACAAGGTCCGGGTCGTGCTAATTCCGACGATACATGGGCCAATGGCATGCCGGATGAATTTGGGTTAAGTTCAATTACGAATTACAGGTATTCTATTTTTGCATCGTATCAAACGTGTCAAAGTAATACTGCCCCTGTACCGCCTGAAAATTTACACTGTACCTACCTGGAATCCAATCTCCAGATTACTCTGGATTGGACTGATTTATCCACCAACGAAGACGGTTTTGTGATTGAAAGAAGTAACAATGGCGGTGCATTTATTCCACTGGTTACCTTGGACGCCAATACCGCATCGTTTTCCGATCTGGATGTGTCTCAGAATACTAGGTACGCATATAGGGTATATGCGTTTAACCAGAATGGGAACTCGGATTATGCAACTAACCATTCCATTTATACCGGAGTAAACCAACTGCCTATTCAGGTTGGATATACTTCCATATTCCCGCTTCATGTGCAAACAGCCTACCGCAGGGCGCAGCAGGTAACCAGTACAGCAAATGGTTCAGTGGGGTCGATATCAATGTACTTAAATCCCTTGAATGAAGGAAACTTTCGTTTTGCCGTATACGAGGATTATCTGGGTTCTCCAGGGCAATTATTGGGTTGTACGCCTATAACTCCAAAGAACACTGCTCCATCCTGGCATACCGCAAATCTGAATTCCCTGGTTCCGGTAGTTAAGGATCAAAAAATATGGCTGGCCTGGATGTTCGATTTAGGAACAGAGGTTTTTTATACTAACGGTACACCGGGAAGAGCTCATTCCGATCAATTCTGGAGTGGCAGTTTTCCTAATAATTTTGGAATTTCATCAACATCAGATTATATCTATAGCATCTATATGACCCTTCAACCCAATGGAGATGAAAAGAACGCGAACCCGTCAATGCCCGATACTGGTAACGAGTCTTTCACAATATATCCCAATCCATTAACAGGTCCGATTATTGATTTTTTTGTTGAACAGATGACGTCTACGGATTATTATACCATGGAAATACGGGATATTGTAGGACGGTTAGTACAAAAAGAAATCATGGAATTACAGCCAGGAAAGTTAAATCAACTGCTATTAACCCACGATCTGAATGAATCCATTCTGATCTTCCGCCTATATAATTCAGAGCATTCGTATGTGAAGAAAATAATCGTATGTCATGATTAGTACTTTGTTTTGGTTTTGATAAAGGCAGTCTGAATTTGCACACATTAGCCATGACAGGCCAAGTCCATCGATTTGATTGCCATAAAAATCAACAGGTTAGTTAACGCAATGGCTCTAGTTTATGAGTGCGTTTATTTTTATTAATTTTCAGTAAACATAGTCGACATGAATAGAGCTTAAATGGTCACTCCTTACGAACTCAACTTTAGGTCAAAGTTGTTTTGACGTATCAGCAATAAGATGTAGAGGTGGAGAAGTTCTTATTTTAACTTCTCCATCATCTTTTTCAAATTTCATCCTGTTGCTGCCAGCATCGCATTGATCCGAGGAGATCTTCTGCCGTGTAGATAATCCTGAGCCATTCTAACCTGAAAAAATTCACAGTGATGCATTGAAAAATGGATGTAATAAACTATTTATGAAATAGTTACAATCAAGTCTAACAATATTCATTACACCAAAAAATGAGCAATAAAGATACAGTATTCTATAGAGGTAAAACAGTGGATATTTCGGTGATGTGATATTCGCCCTATGTTATGCTTGGGTCTCACGTTACGTAAGCTCGCTCCAAGGACGGGACAGGATCATCATAGACATCGATTCGACCGATGACCCGACCCATGGCAACCAGCAATTATCGATGTTTAACGGGTGTTATGGGCATTTTATGTATAACGAACTGTTTTTTCATGATGGAGAAACCGGACAAATCATCGTACCGGTATTACGCCCCGGCAACAGTCATTCCAACAAATGGTATTTGTCGATATTGAAAAGGGTGATAAAACTTATCAGGGAACAGTATCCGGATATCAAGATCATACTCCGAGCCGACAGCGGTTTTAGTTGCCCCGGCTTTTATGGTCTGGCCAAGGATTATGGCCTAAAGTATGCCATCGGCCAGGCAAGCAATGAAGTTTTAAAACAGCGTACGGCAAGGGTGGCAAATGCC
>QKEH01000131.1 GCA_003252385.1 Bacteroidota bacterium
CATGAGTATGGGGTTATAAAATTTTACAAAATTAGCAACGCCCCGCTCCATTTCGCTCCGGCTAAGCCTACGCTTCATTTCGCGGGGCGTTGCTAACATACTTCCTTTTATGAGTGTTTACACAATCTTTTTTATACTACCTTAAATACTTGTCTTTTATATTGTAGAATGAGTAGTAACCATATTAATGATAAAATGATTAATTCAATTCTGTTTAAAGTAGTAAATACTAGGCTACCTATGCTTAAACCTATTTCTCTTGTCACCCCATGCGCCCTAAACTTTAACCATGCTTCAAGAAAACTTATAGCACTAATTAATCCACCCCAAAAAGGAAATAAGAATGCAGTTATCTTTTTATAATTGACCATTAAATCATTTCTATCTTGGTTTACACAAATATTAAATCATTAACATTCATTTCTTTGTTCAGCAATGATTCGATTTCTGTATATTTCTGATTTACCACATCCTTTTGTCCATCGCTTAATGCTTCTTCCGCCATTGGGTAAAGCACATTATCTTCCTTATAAATATGTTCTCGCAAAAGCATTCCATAGCCTCGTGCATTGTCAATTATTTTACTTCTATTATTCTCAGAAATACCTTCTTCCATACCTTTTACAAAGGTTCGACCTTCATCATGCTCATGTAACATAACCGGAATAGGATTACAATGTAGATGTTCAACATTTTCCAACATGGCTTTAAAAAGTATATCTTCTTCTTTTGCATGATGGAACTTGTCGGCATAGTTTTTTATAAAGTCGATGGTTTTCTGAAAAAAGCCAATGTCAAAAGTTTTACCTTTTTCCAGTTCAGAGCATTCTGTATTTACGGCATCAATAACCTTTAAAATTATTTGGTGTTCGTCTGATAATATTTGAGTTATATTCTTCATTTTCTATTTTTTTAATCTATTTAAAACCGCTTCTCCCTGCTTAATCTTTTCCGATAAGGATTGTATTGTTTCTGTTTTCACTATTTCAAAAAATCCATCTCGAACAATTTTGTATTGCTCATGCAAAGGACAGGGATTATCATTGTTGCATTGCTTTAATCCAAAGCCACATTTATGAAAACAAGCATCTCCTTCAACTACATGAATTACATCATAAAGCGTTAAGTTCGATTGGTTGTCATTGAAAAAGAAACCTCCGCCACGGCCTTTCATCGAATCCATGAGTTTATTCTTCGTAAGCGTTTGTAGAATTTTAGCTGTATAAGCCTCCGGAGCTTCAATTTCTTTTGCAATTTCACCAACACCAGGTCTCTTTTGTTCCCAATTTCGTAATTGAACAAAAACCAACGCTCTTATGGCATATTCTGTACTTTTAGATAGCATATCTGTTTATTTTAATAATTCACTTTCCAAAAGTAAAGCTTTCTTAAACAGAATATTGTTTTCTAAATGAATATGACGATGTAAGTCGTTCTCAAATTCCTTTAGTGTCTGATAGGTAACTTGGTATGTACCACATCCATCAGGGGGGCATGTATATGAAGAAGTCAATTTTGATATTTTCTCAAAACGCTCACCTTCAGTTTGATGTTCTTCATGCATTGTGTCAATAGTTTCGACTGCATCACCATAATCATCTTTTGCTGTTTTACCCTCCTTTTTTGACTTTACCATTTTTCTTATATAAGGAAATAAAATTAATTCCTCTTTCTTCATGTGTACACTAAGATTCTCTGCTGCGCCATCAAACAATGCTCTTACCTTGTAAAGTTCAGAATGATTTTCTCCATGCACATCACAAAGTTTTTGTAATTTTTGTTGAAGAAATGGAATGGTCTCACTAACATAAGTATGATGTCTTTTTTCAATGTAGTCGCAAAGTTCATTGAGTTCCAGCTCGTCGATGTACTTTGAATCAGGGTCATTTAACTGGATTGTAGCAGTCAATTCAGGAATTAATTGTTCAATATTTATTCCACTCTTTTTACAGGCTTCATCAAGACTTATACCTCCTCCACAGCAAAAATCAATATTATTTTTTTCAAAAATTTGAGCTGTTTTAAAATTAGCTTTTACGATGTCCCCTACACTGGTACTTGTATTAATATTCATATCTATTTATTTTTTGTTTCTACAAAGATATAGAATTTTTATAAAAGGACATACATGTCCTTTTATAATTTTTTTTTACATTTGTGTATAAATTTTAAAATCAGAAGAACTATGAATACAAAAAAACTTTGGATTGGATTTATCCTGGTTATGGTTATCTCCTTTGGAATTTTAGGTTATTACGGAAGGGAAATATATAGAGAAGCCCCACCAATACCTGAAAAAGTAGTTGATGGTAATGGAAATTTACTTTTCACAGGACAAAACATTAAGGATGGTCAGAATATTTGGCAATCAATTGGTGGACAAGAAGTAGGGACTGTATGGGGACATGGTGCTTACCAAGCTCCCGATTGGACTGCGGATTGGTTACATCGTGAAGCTGTATATATTTTAGACCGTTTTGCACAAACCGAGTTTGGCAAAAACTACAATGACCTTGATGAAGAAAAACAGGCGATGCTTGAAAAAAGACTTCAAAAGGAAATGAGAACCAATACTTATAATACACAAACAAAAACTTTACATATTTCAAATATTCGAGCAGAGGCTATTAAGGTTGTTGGTAGTCATTATTCCTCTCTTTTTATGGATGATGAAAATTTAGCAGAGCTACGAGAGGCATACGCTATTCCAGCAAATACCATAAAAGATAAGGAAAGAATGTCCAAAATGAATAATTTCTTCTTTTGGGCAACATGGTCAACTGTAACCGAACGACCAGGTCAGGAAATTAGTTACACGAATAACTGGCCTCCTGAAAAATTAGTTGCCAATGAACCAACTGGAGCATTACACCTTTGGACAGGTTTTAGTGTTATTATCCTTTTGGTAGGTATTGGATTGTTAGCTTGGTATTACGCTGCAAACAGAAAAGAAGAAGATGAACATGGCGATGTACCGGAGGTCAATCCTCTTTCTGGTGTTCAGCAAACACCTTCTATGAAAGCCACATTAAAATATTTTTGGGTAGTTACGGCTTTAATAGTTGTTCAGATTATTATGGGAGTAATTACAGCCCACTATGGAGTCGAAGGTAATGGATTCTATGGTATTCCATTAGCTGAATTTTTACCTTATTCCGTTTCAAGAACATGGCATATACAATTGGCAATCTTTTGGATTGCCACCTCATGGCTGGCGACAGGTCTGTTTATAGCTCCGGCTGTATCAGGTAAAGAACCAAAATTTCAGAAATTAGGTGTTGATGTGTTATTTGGTGCTTTACTTGTAATTGTTGTTGGTTCGTTGGCTGGACAATGGATGGGAATTATGCAGAAATTAGGATTAGCACAGAACTTCTGGTTTGGTCATCAAGGTTATGAATACGTAGATTTAGGACGATTTTGGCAAATTTTCCTTTTTGCAGGGCTGTTTATCTGGTTGTTTTTAATGGGTAGAGCATTACTACCAGCTTTGAAAGAACGCAACGAGAACCGTCACTTGCTGCTTATGTTTTTAATTTCATCTATTGCCATTGCTGCATTTTATGGGGCTGGCTTAATGTGGGGACAACAAACACACCTAGCTGTTGCGGAATATTGGAGATGGTGGGTTGTTCACCTTTGGGTAGAAGGATTCTTTGAGGTATTTGCTACTGTTGCTATTGCATTTTTATTTGTTCGAATGCAGCTAATTAATGCAAAGGTTGCTACATCAAGTGTACTTTTCTCAACAATAATTTTCTTGTCTGGCGGTATTATTGGTACATTCCACCACTTGTATTTTACCGGAACACCTACGGCAGTGCTGGCACTTGGGGCAACATTTAGCGCATTAGAAGTCGCCCCTCTGGTGTTTATGGGATTTGAAGCCTATCACAATTTAAAACTTAGTCGTGTAACAAACTGGGTAAATGCTTACAAATGGCCTATTTACTTTTTTATTGCAGTAGCATTTTGGAATCTACTAGGTGCAGGGATATTTGGTTTCTTAATTAATCCTCCAATAGCATTATATTACATGCAGGGACTTAATACTACACCTGTTCATGGACATACAGCTTTATTTGGAGTTTACGGCATGCTTGGTATTGGTCTAATGTTGTTTGTTCTTCGTGATATGAATTTAAAAGTAGACTGGAAAGAGAAACCAATTAGAATTGCATTCTGGTCAATGAATATAGGATTATTGCTAATGGTGTTAATTAGTGTTCTACCTGTTGGACTTGCTCAAACTGTAGCTAGTGTTAAGCATGGCTTGTGGTACGCACGTTCTGCTGAATTTTTAGGAACTCCCGTAATGGAAACATTCCGCTGGTTACGTGCCATAGGTGACACTATTTTTGCAATAGGAGCACTATACCTTGGGTATTTCATTTTTGGTTTAAAGGGTGGATGGTCTATTAAGAAATAATATATCTGAATAAAAAATAAAACTCCCGACCAAATGAAATCAGTCGGGAGTTTTTGTGTGCCCAGGGCGGGACTCGAACCCGCACGTACGAAGTACACGCGGCCCTCAACCGCGCCTGTCTACCAATTTCAGCACCTGGGCTGGTGACAGTTTAAAATTATCTTTTTACAGAATGTTTCCGAATTGTTTCCGAAAAAAATCTGTACTTTTGTTTTTAGTTCTTTAAAAACTTAGTATTAATCAGCTATTGCGGCTTTTTAACACTAAATATAAGTAAATGCCCCTCAACCTAGCGCGTCTACCAGTTCCGCCACCTGGGCTAATACAAAATGCTGCGTACTTACCTTTTTCGAAAGATTGCTTTCGAACATTTCGATAACGGGTTTTCACAACCCAAGGTTTGCACCTGTTTCAAAGAAAGTGCCCAGAACAGGACTCGAACCTGCACGTACTTGCGTACACTAGTCCCTGAAACTAGCGCGTCTACCAATTCCGCCATCTGGGCAATTCTAAATTAAAGAACTATAGGTTGCGAATCTCATTTCGATACAGGCAACACTGTGCTTTTTTGATGCATGCATCTGTAAAAGCGGTGCAAATATATAAAAACTCTGTTGAGATTGACAAATAAAAGTAAAAAAGCCGGACGCTTTTTCTTCCGGCCGTATGCGTTACTATTATAAGTTACTGATTTTCTGATCCTTTATTTACTTTGACAATAGATGGTTCGCCCTCCAGGGGCATAACCGCCGTACGAGGTTCTCGTTTAGCCAGCGATTTTGAAGGATTATAATAGGTCCAACACCGCCAGAAGTTAAAAGCAAAAGGGGTCAATGTTTGCGTCCGTATGTCATCATTGGACATCTGCCAATTGGAGTACTGATCGTAACGATTGGGATAATCGTTCAGCTCGGCATACACGTAGTACGGTATGGCATCCAGTCCGAGGAAGGTAATAACCCCGTCAGAATCAGCATATCCTTCAACCACTCGATACGAATCGGTCTCCCAGTCTTCCAGCGTTTCATATAACGCCACCCAGGCGCCTGGCACCAAATACTGAACTATCCTGCTGGGATTCCACTCGGCAACTTCAATTTCCAGTGCGGTGTAAACCACCTCAATCTGCATTTTAGCCATATCCATATTGCCATCGCGCGATTCCACGCTAAGCGTAACCGTGTAAACACCCTCCGAATGGTAAGCATGAGCGGGATGAACCGCATCGGATACCGTGCCGTCTCCAAAATCCCAGTAATGCCTTATTGCACTGGTAGACTGACTGGTAAAATAGACCATTTCGTCCGGTTGAACCAGGTTGTAATTTACCGAGAATCGAGCATGGGGATATATTTCGCGATCGCAGGACGAGAATAACAACGTAACCAGACCTGCTAAGTAAATTAAATGTTTCATACGAATTCTTGTTTGTGATTCCATCATGATGTACCAAATGCTGTGCCAAAATAAAGGCCATGCCCTATTACACGTCGAAATGGCAAAAGAGTTACATAAACTCTCTATGCCCTTGCTTCTCCCTATAACACTTCAGGAAACAATTGTGTAGCACAGAAGCAGATATCTTGGCGTTGTTCGTAAATTTAATCCTTCCGAACTGCTAAACATCTCTCTTGCAGTAACCGATGTACCATCATAATTTATATCTTTGCCACCCGGTTGAACTAACTTACTGTTTGAGATGATAAAAATCACTTTTCCCGACAACTCGATCCGTGAATACGAGTCCGGCGTTTCGGGGTACGATATAGCTAGAAGTTTAAGCAACAGCCTGGCCAAAGATGTAGTTGCCGTATCGGTGAACAATGAAATCTGGGATACCACCCGTCCTATAACCACCGACGCTCAGATTAAACTCCACAAATTCGATGACAAAGAAGGTAAATATACCTTCTGGCATTCTTCGGCGCACCTCATGGCCGAAGCACTGGAAGCACTCTATCCGGGAACAAAATTTGGCATTGGGCCGGCTATCGACAATGGTTTTTACTACGATGTCGACCCCGGCAACGGTGCAGTGATTACCGATGCCGACCTGGTGAAAATCGAAGAAAAAATGAAGGACTTGGCCAAAGAAGGACTTCCCTTTACCCGAAAAGCGATTTCCAAAGCTGATGTAACCAAATTCTTCACCCAAAAAGGCGATGAATACAAGCTGGAATTGATCAACGAACTGGAAGACGGCTCCATTACCCTTTACGAGCAAGGCAACTTCACCGATCTTTGCCGGGGCCCTCACCTGCCTGATACCCGAGCTATAAAGGCCATTAAGTTGTTAAATATTGCCGGCGCCTACTGGCGTGGCGATGAAAAGCGCAAGCAATTAACACGGATATATGGGGTGTCGTTTCCCAAGCAAAAAATGTTGGACGACCATTTGGAATTGTTGGAGCAGGCGAAGGCTCGTGATCACCGTAAGTTAGGCAAGGAGCTGGAATTGTTCACCTTCTCGCAAACAGTGGGCCAGGGTTTACCCCTGTGGCTGCCCAAAGGCACCGCTCTGCGCGAACGTTTGCAGGACTTCCTGAAACAAGTGCAACGCAAATATGGCTACGAACAGGTAATGACCCCACATATTGGTCACAAACACCTCTATGAAACCTCAGGGCATTATGCAAAATATGGCAAAGACTCCTTTCAGCCTATTACCACGCCTCAGGAAGGCGAAGAATATCTGCTGAAGCCCATGAATTGCCCTCACCATTGCGAGATCTACAAAACCAAACCCCGTTCCTATCGCGACCTGCCCATGCGTATGGCGGAGTTCGGAACGGTGTACCGGTATGAAATGAGCGGCGAACTGCACGGCCTCACCAGGGTGCGCGGTTTTACCCAGGACGATGCCCATATCTTTTGCCGCCCCGACCAGCTCAAGGACGAGTTTAAAAAAGTGATCGACATTATCCTGTATATTTTCCGTATTCTGGATTTTAACGATTTTACCACGCAGATCTCACTTCGCAACAAAACCGACCACAGCAAATACATAGGTAGCGAAGAAAACTGGGAAAAAGCAGAAACAGCCATTCTTGAAGCCACCCAGGAAAAAGGCATGAATACTATTATTGAGTATGGCGAAGCTGCATTCTACGGCCCCAAACTCGACTTTATGGTGAAGGATGCCCTGGGACGTAGCTGGCAACTGGGTACCATTCAGGTGGATTATAACCTGCCAGAACGTTTTGAATTAGAATACATTGGAAGCGACGACCAAAAACATCGTCCGGTTATGATACACCGTGCACCGTTTGGTTCTATGGAACGATTTGTTGCCGTGCTCATAGAACACACCGCAGGCAAATTTCCGCTATGGCTGGCACCCGAACAAGTGGTGGTGCTGCCCATTAGCGAAAAATTCAATGAATATTCTGAAAAAGTTTTAAATTTTCTAAATAATTGCGATATTCGCAGCCTGATTGACCTACGGAACGAAAAAATAGGTAAAAAGATCAGGGAGAGCGAGTTAAAGCGAATCCCCTACCTGTTGATAGTAGGTGAAAAAGAGGCTAATGAAGGGACAGTATCCGTTCGCAAACAAAGCGAAGGCGACCAGGGAAGTATGACCCTGGAAGAATTTTCTTCCTTCATAAAGCAAGAAGTAGCAAAGCAAATTGCTGAATAATAATAAATTGTTTAACTAAAGCTAGGAGGACCAGGCCATAGCGGGACCAAATTTTAACAGGGGACGTAAGAATTTTCGACCCAAAGAACAAGCCCCTCAGTTTGCAATAAATGAGCGCATCAGAGCTAGTAAGGTGCGCCTGGTTGGCGAAAACATTGAAAATCCGGGTGTCTACACCCGTGAAGAAGCACTAAACATGGCTCATAAGGCCGAATTGGATTTAGTGGAAATTTCGCCCAGTGCCGATCCTCCGGTGTGCAAGGTGATTGATTACCAAAAGTTTCTTTATCAACAAAAGAAGAAGCAAAAGGAAATCAAAGCCAATACCACAAAGGTGGTGGTTAAAGAGATACGATTCGGCCCTCATACCGATGAGCACGACTATAACTTTAAGTTGAAACATGCTCAGAACTTTTTGCAGGACGGATCCAAAGTAAAAGCGTACGTATTTTTTAAAGGACGTACAATTGTTTACAAAGAAGATGGTGAAATTCTTTTACTTCGTCTGGCTCAGGATTTAGAGGAGTATGGAAGAGTAGAGCAGTTGCCCCGTCTGGAGGGAAAAAGGATGATTATCATTCTGGCTCCCAAAGCAGTTAAAAAGAAGAACTAATATTTAACGATAAGTAACAATGCCGAAGATGAAAACGAACGCCGGTGCAAAAAAGAGGTTCACCCTCACCGGCTCGGGAAAAATTAAAAGAAAGCATGCTTACAAAAGCCACATTCTGACTAAGAAATCGACCAAACGCAAAAGGAACTTAGGTTATTTTGGAACCGTTAACAAAGCGGACGAAAAAAATACCAAGCTTCTGCTGGCGATGAAGTAAGCCTTTCCGGAAATTATTTTTATTAACCAGAGTGTATTAGCCGAAAGATCCGATAATAACGGACGCTAACCATTCGAAAATCTTAAGTAAAATGCCACGTTCAGTAAATGCAGTAGCATCACGTCAAAAAAGAAAAAAGCTATTAAAGCAAACCAGAGGTAACTTTGGTGCCAGAGCTAATGTTTGGACGGTAGCAAAGAATACCTACGAAAAAGGTCTTCAGTACGCCTACCGCGATCGTAAAACCAAGAAGAGAAACTTCAGAGGACTATGGATACAACGTATCAATGCAGGTGTTCGCCCTCATGGAATGTCCTATTCTGAATTTATGGGTAAAATTCATAAAAGCGGTATCCTGCTTAACCGTAAGGTATTGGCCGATTTAGCCATGAATAACCCAGAAGCTTTTGAGGCTGTAGTAAACGCCGTAAAATAGCGCTCAGCTCTAAATAACACCAAAGGGAAGCCAGTTTTTTGACTTCCCTTTTTTATTTGTTGACTCTGATGCCGTACCCACGTCAACGCAAAAGGCAAAAGTAAATGGGCATGAGTTACTTTCGGTTTCAGTACCTGGTACTTCATTCTATATACTGATCATCTGGCCTGCCTCCTATCTGCAGCACCACTTGTGGAGCTATATCCCATTACACTTCGCGGCAAAAAGGAAAAATAACCTGCAAATTTAGTACCTTGTAAAAAATTAGTTGCAACATGAAAATAGCATTGCTCGGATATGGCAAAATGGGCCAGGAAATTGAAAAAATAGCCCTTAGTCGCGGACACGAAATTGTTCTGAAAATTGACATTAACAACCAACACGAGAATACTGCGGAGAATTTGAAGAAAGCGGATGTAGCTATCGATTTTTCGATTCCTTCCAGTGCGTACCCCAATATTATGAAATGCTTCGAGGCCGACACCCCGGTAGTGTGCGGCACCACCGGCTGGCTCGAAAAATACGATGAGGTGACCAGCTATTGCCAAACCCACCGCAAAACCCTTTTTTACGCATCGAACTACAGTGTGGGAGTAAACCTTTTCTTTGCACTCAATAAGAAGCTGGCCCAACTAATGAACTCCCAAACCGACTATGAGGTGAGTATGGAAGAAATTCACCATATCCACAAACTGGACGCTCCCTCGGGTACCGCCATTACCCTGGCCGAAGCTATTGTTGAAAATCTGGACCGTAAGAATCAATGGGAACTTGACCGAGCTACCAAAGATGACTCTTTGGTTATTTCCGCAGTTCGGCAGGGCGAAGTGCCCGGTACACATAGTGTTACCTACGATTCGGCAGTGGATTATCTGGAAATAAAACATGTTGCCAAAAGCCGGAAGGGATTTGCCCTGGGAGCTGTGATTGCAGCGGAATTCAGTGCCGGAAAAACCGGATTCTTCTCCATGAACGATGTCCTGAACCTATAAAATGACCTCATCTCCAAACTCCAACTGAATGTATGCAACAACTGGATTACCCTAACGCTCAATCACTTTCAATCGGAAGATCGGAGAAACCAGCCCATGAAGAAACTACTTCAAATACTACGCAATCCTTTTTTAAAACTCGCGGTCAGTATTGCAGTTTATGTACTTTGGGTAGAATGGCTGGGCTATCAGTGGCTTTTAACCGGCATTCTGGTCATAGCCGACTATCAGCTTACCGGTTTTATCAACTGGAGGTTTTGGCGCAAACGAAAACCTAAGGGTAAAAAACACAAGCTAACCACCGAGCTTCTGGACTCGGTGATTATTGCTTCCCTGCTGGCCATTTTTGTACGTATTTTTTTGGTCGAAGCGTATACCATTCCCACCTCATCGATGGAGAAGACCCTGCTGGTGGGGGACTATATTTTTGTGAGTAAACTGCGCTACGGTCCACGTTTGCCCATTACGCTGATTGCGATACCCTTCACCCACAATCGGATGCCGTTTACCCGGAATAAGAATTCGTTTTCAACACGGGTTCGCCTGCCCTTTAAACGACTACGAGGCTTGCAGGATATACGCAATAACGATATTGTGGTTTTTAATTATCCCGAAGGCGATACCGTGTTTCTCGACATGCCCGACCGAAATTACTACCATGTGGTGCGCCAGTTCGGGAAAGATTATGTTACCCATAACCACAGGCTTGTAATCCGCCCAACCGACAAATGCGATAACTATGTTAAGCGGGTAATTGGTATTCCGGGCGACATAGTGCGCATTATTCATGGGCGGGCCATCATTAACGGCCAGCCGGAACCCGAAAATTCCGGGCGACAGTACAATTATTCCCTAAAAGCCGAAGGAATAGCCTACGACACCACCCTGATGCGAAAACTTGATATATCGCTGTACGATGTTAACTACAACGTTTACAATTCCATCTACAACCTGCCACTTACCCGCAGCACCTACCGTACCCTGCTCGATTCGGGCTATTTTAAGGCCATTGTCCGCTATGAAAACATTGATCCTTCCACGGTGAAACAGGAAATATTCCCCTACGATGAGCACTTTAACTGGACGGAAGACAATTTTGGCCCGGTGAGTGTGCCGCAAAAGGGACAAACCGTAGCCTTATCGCTGAGTAACCTCCCCCTATATCAACGTATCATTACCGCCTACGAGGGCAATAGTTTGCGCGTAACCCAGGACTCGACTATACAGATAAACGGAGCCGAAGCCGACCACTATACCTTTAAGATGAATTACTATTTTATGTTGGGCGACAACCGACACAATTCGAACGACTCCAGGTACTGGGGCTTTGTACCCGAAAGTCATATTGTAGGAAAAGCTACCTTTCTGTGGTTTTCGATCGACAAATCCCGGCTTGGTTTCGAAAGTATTCGCTGGAACCGAATGTTCCGGATCATCCGATAATCCCTGATCACAGTAAGCCGGGCAGAACACCCCAATCACCT
>QKEH01000075.1 GCA_003252385.1 Bacteroidota bacterium
GGGGCAGAGCCGTTATCGATATCAGCTTTATTGAACTGGGTCCGGTTGCGACTTATGCCCTGAACGAAGCCATTGCCTTCGATGGATATTACAACCTGCGCCCGGATCTATTAACTTCTGCCCTGGTTACTTCAACCGTGGGTATGGATGACCAGACCTTTGCCTATGCCGGTTTTGGCTTTTCCCATGCTTTAGGAGCTGCTTTTCGTTACAAAGTACTGAACCTAGGTGTTGAGTACGATTTTGGAGCCATTAACAGTGTGGGCGCCTACACCGGACCGCTGGATATTGGTTTGAACGATCAAAAAAATAAAACCAATAGCTTACGGTTTTTGGTTGGGTTTAAATTCTAATTGTGCAGATAGTACCTAATATATAGGGGCTGCTTTCCTAACAGGGGGCAGCCCTTTTTCTGGTACCGGTAAGAAAAACAGGGTAGCCGATTACTCTTGAAATACGAGTATTCATCCGAACACAGTTTCCGGATGGAAAGGCTTTTTAACGGATACCCCGCAGATTTTACAGGAATTCAAACAACATCGCCCTTCATTCCCAACGCCGCACCTCTCCTGTCCCCAACAGGGTATCAAGCACTATTTCCGGAGTACCGCGGTAGTACACATTGCCCTTATTACGGATTTTTACATGCAGATTCTCCAGGGGATTAGCATAGATATCGGATATGGAGGCATTATCGAGCAGCCCCTCGCGAAATTGCAATCCTTCCAGATTGAACTGGCCGGTGTAGCTGGCCATAAAATCCAACCGGTCCACATAGCCGCTGAACGTATACTTGCCCGCCGTGGTGTTCAGGTTGTAGAACCACAACCTGGCGGCCTGCTGCCGGATATTTATTTCGGCTACCTTACCCTCTGCGGTTATAAACAACTCCTGGCTCAGGGTCCCCTGGCTTTCCAGCTTACAATCGGTTAGCAGGTGCACCTCGTGTACGGTTTTAGTGTGCACATAGGCTTTTATTTTCTGGTAGTCCTGAAAAAAAGCACAGCTATTGGAATGGGTCAGTATCAGGGTAGAACCTTCACGTTGCACCTCCACATAGGGCAAAACCTTCGATCCTCCCTCGAAACGAACAAAGCTGGAGGTGTCGTCCACCAGGATTACATGCATCATACTCTCCACCTTGAGGCTCCAAAAATCGGGGCCATACACCTCCTTAGAATCCGCATTGCCTGCTGCATGGAAACAAGCATCCGGCTCGCACCCCTGCAGTATCAAAAGTATTAACACGCCAACAGCAATCGTATTTCTATAGTTCCAGCTCATAGTAATCTATTCTAGAATCGATACCCCACTCCCCATTCCAGGTAATCGGCAATGGCGTAGTGCGATTTCAGGGTGAAATTTAACAATACATGTGGAGCTACCTCGTAGCGCAAGCCCAAACGGGTATACACCCGGGCGTATTTGTAGTAGCTGTAAAATACATAGCTGCCTATGTTCATTACCACATTCAGCCGCGCGTAGTGCACATTGAACACCCCGTGCACTCCGGCCTGCCACATATCGTTTTTAGAAGCTCTGTTGCCGGTTTTGGCTTCCTTATTCACCCCCAGGGTTTGGTCGTAAAAAAAATCGGAGCCTATTCCGCAGGAGTACTTGCTGCTTAATGCATACCGGTAATCAGCCACCAGACTGGATATCAGGTAGGTTTTACCGCTCACCTGGTCATCGGCCTTTCCGCCTCCGGAAAAAATAAGATCGACCCCCTGCTTGCGTTTGGGCGGCAACACCGGCCTGGGTTTGGCATGCATGGGCAATGACGTAGTTAGCCGATGCTGATATCCCACCCCCAGCAACACGCCGTTCAAGCCCAAATTAGGCGAAGCCATTTTAGCATTGGAAAAATGAGAAAATGAAATCCCGGCATCCAGCTCGTTACGTGCATCGAGCTGCCAGCGGGACGAGAAACGAAACCGCACAAACAAATTCGTATGCGAACTGATGGCAATATTCAACGGGTTGTCTTCCACACTGAAGGTGCGAGTAAGATAGGCCGGCCCCAGCCCCAACTGGTAGTTTACACTAAAACGGTGCCCCGCGGGAGTAAAAGGTATGTCGGCAAAGAACAACAGGGCATGAGCCCGGCCAAATACCTCATAATTGCCCAGTCCCGAGTAATAGTAGGATGCCCCCCAGCGCGGGTACCGGTATCGTGCACCCCATTCGTTTTCCGGCGGAGGCTGGCTGCTCAATTGCAACTCCAAGGCGCCTATGTTCCGTTCCAGAGCATAGGCAATGGATCCCTGGTGGGGCGTAATGACCCCATAATGCACAGTAGCCCCGAGGCGCCAGTTCGAGAAAAACTGCGAGCTGTCCTGAGAGCTGGCAAAGGCAGGCACGCTCCCCAACAGGAACACCACCATCAGTGGATGCCACACTTTCGAAAAACGCCATTTTCCCAACCTCACTGCTATAAATTTTAAAAAACTTTAAAAGATAACGGTGACAATATTACAACTTATGCACTTAAAAAAAATGTATTTTTAGCTCGCAAAATGAACATGACCCGACAGGGGCCGTGCGAAACGAGCGGTGACACCATAGCCCTCTCATCTTGGGGTAACTACCAACCAATCGCACCATCTCCGGTCTTCTATCTGAATAAAACATGAAAAGCCTATTTCTGCGCGAAGTATCTGCATTTTTCAGTTCCTTAACCGGCTATATGGTTATTGTGGTTTTCCTGGTCATCAACGGTTTATTCCTGTGGGTATTCCCTGGCGAAATGAACCTTCTCGATGCCGGCTATGCCAATCTGGATACCCTGTTCGTAATATCGCCCTGGGTATTTCTTTTCCTGCTTCCGGCGATTACCATGCGCAGTTTTGCGGAGGAACGCAAAAATCACTCGCTCGACCTGTTGCTTACCCGACCGGTAAGCGAACTGCAATTGGTGCTGGCCAAGTATGCCGCCAGTGTATTGGTGGCAGTTATGGCCATTCTTCCTACACTCTTCTTCTACGTTGCCATTGTGGCACTGGGGTCGAAGGAAATGCCCCCCGATACGGGTGCCATTTTGGGATCCTACCTGGGTTTGGTTTTTCTGGCAGCTGCCTATGCCAGTATTGGTATATTTGCTTCATCGTTAACCGACAACAGCATCATTGCCTTTATTCTGGCCGTATTGCTTTGCTTCTTCTTCTTTCTGGGTTTCAACTCGGTGGGCTACCTGAGTAGCCAGGGAGCAGCTGGTAATCTGATCATCAATCTGGGTATCGACGCCCACTACCAATCGATGCGAAGAGGCGTAATCGACACCCGCGATGTGGTGTACTTCCTCTCGCTCAGCCTGCTCTTCATTCTACTTACCCGAACCAAACTTAACAGCCGAAACTGGTAAACCTATGATCCATCCCAAGCAAAAACAAATGACCAAAGATCTTAGTCTGCTGCTGAGCAGCCTGGTCATCCTATTTTTGATCAATGTGATCAATCAGAACCTGTTCTACCGCTTCGACCTTACTTCCGAGAAACGCTATACCCTTTCCGAAAACACTAAAACCATTCTGGAAAACCTCGACGACATTGTTTTTATCCGGGTATACCTCGACGGCGAACTGAACATTCCTTTCGAAAAATTTCAACAAGCCGTGGGCGATTTGCTCGACGAATTCAAAATCTACGGCAAAAGCATGCTGCAATACGAGTTTGAAAACCCTTTTGAAGATGCCGGATCCAAACAACAGAACCAGATCATAGAAGATTTTTACCAAAAAGGGTTGCGGCCTACCAATATTCACCAGCGCGACAAGGAAGGTGGAATGTCGGAGAAAATCATATTCCCATCGGCTATGGTTACTTACCGGAATATTGAAATCCCGTTGAACCTTCTGGTCAACAATCCGGGACAAAATGCCGGGCAAAACCTGAACAGCTCTATCGAAAGCCTGGAATACACCCTTATAAGTACCATTAAGAACATTACCAACAAACGTACCGACAAACTGGTGTTTATTGAAGGGCATGGCGAGTTGAATGAAATGGAGGTACACGATCTGTCGGCTGAACTTTCGAAAAGTTTCCAGATAGACCGTGGGATAATCCAGGGTCGCCCCGGCGTGCTGGACGGCTACAAGGCTGTGGTCGTAGCCAAGCCCACGCTCAGTTTCAGCGAAGCCGATAAGTTTGTGCTGGATCAGTATATTATGAACGGTGGTAAGGTGCTCTGGCTGATAGACGCCGTTCAGGCCAGCCTGGATAGCATGCGCAACGGCGAAACCTTCAGCTACATCCCAGAGCTGAATCTCGACGACCTGTTCTTCCGCTACGGAGTGCGTATCAACCCCGAGCTGATACAGGACATTCGCTGCAATGCCATCCCCATCAATGTGGCACTGGCAGGCAACCCTCCGAATTTCCAGCCGGCTCCCTGGCTGTACTATCCGCTGCTTATGCCCAACTCCGAATGTGTAGTGAGCAAAAACATCAACCTGGTATACAGCCGTTTTGCCAATCCCATCGATACGCTGGCCGCACGCAGCCAAATCCGGAAACAGGTACTGCTTTCCACCTCGCCCTATACCAAGCTGCGTAAGGTGCCCGCCATCATTTCATTCAGCGAAATTATGGAAACTCCCAAAGAGGAAGATTTTTCGCAGTCGAACCGGATTGCCGGGGTACTGCTCGAAGGAGCATTCGAATCGGCCTTTCGCAACCGGGGTATCGATGCCTACTTCGAACACCCACCTATGGTAATTGCCCAGGGCAAACCCACCCGAATGGCCGTTATTGCCGATGGCGACATCATCCGTAACGACGTACGTTTCTCGGAAAAAGGCCCGCTGATCAGCCCCCTGGGCTACGACCGCAACAGCAATCAGAATTATGGCAATAAAGATTTGCTGGTCAATGTCATCCAATACCTGGCCGACGACCAGCATCTGCTTTCGCTGCGTGGACGCGAATTTAAAATCCGCCTTCTCGACCAGGAAAAAGTGCAGTCCGAACACCGGAAATGGGTAGTGTTAAACATGATCCTGCCTTCGCTGTTGGTTTTGGGTTTGGGAATGTTATTCATTCAACAACGTAAACGCCGCTACACCCGTTAAACTGTAAGACATGAAAAAAGTAACCTATTATGCAAGCGCTATCCTGGCTCTGGGCCTTATAGCCTATTTCACACTGCGCCAGTCGCAATCGACCCTGAATGGTCGCGAAACCCGGTTTGCCCCGGATAACGTCGAAAGGATCAATCGTATCGTGGTATCCGGCCCGCAAGGCGAGGTTGAAATTACGCTGCAGAACGACACCTGGATGCTGGGTACCGGAAAAGCCAATCAGGAACGAATCGCCCAAACCCTGCTGCTGGCCTCGAACCTCAAGGTGGCTGCACCGGTTCCACTGGAATCTGAAGACAGTATTGCCCGTGATCTCGAAAACGGTACCCGGTTTGATCTGTATGACGGAAACAAACGCCTGAAAAGTTTACAGCTCTGCACCCACAACCACCAACTCTACGGAAGGCTTCACCATGCTCGCCACAGCTACCGCCTTACCATTACGGGCTATCCACAGGTCGATTTCACCCGATTGGTTGAGCCCTCGAAAACCAACTGGGAAGACAATCTGTTGTTTCCCTTTCCGGCAACCGATATCCGTTCAATATGTCTGCAGTATGGCACCATGCCGGCCAAGAGTTTCTGTATCCGGGTAGACGATCTTCAGCATCCTGCGCTCCAAGGGAATCAGGGCGAAATTGACGCCGAAAGAACAAACCCTGAGTTGCTCAGCCAGTACCTCTATTCCTTCGACCACATCCGTTACGAACCCTGGCTGGCTCCATCCTTTGTACCCGATACTTCGGATGCCTTCTTCACGCTAAAAATTGAGACCCGCAGTAATACCCGCTACACGCTGAACGGTTTCCTGGCGATCAATGACAGCACCGGCCGCCCCCACCAGCGTGTGTTCATTGGTTCCACTACAAAAAACGGGCTTATTACACTGAAATTTAACGACTTCGATCCACTCCTTCTGCCCGTCGATTATTTTCTAAAAAATGAATAGGCCTTTTTAGAACTCGCTTATTTTTTGTAATATTGATTCCTTTTTTTTGGAAGGACGACACATAAAACCAATAAAAATATTAAACCATCAGTACATGAAGTTTGTAGTATCCAGTATTGAACTTTTAAGTCATTTACAGGCAGTTAGCCGTGTTATTAGTTCTAAAAACACCTTACCCATTCTTGATAACATTCTGTTTTCGTTGGAAAAAAACAAACTGGAGCTTACCGCTTCCGATCTGGAATCGACTCTGGTTACCTCCATGTCCATGGAAAACACTACCGACTCGGGCGTCATTGCTCTGCCGGCGAAGCTACTCCTGGATACCCTGAAAGAATTCCCCGACCAACCGCTCAGCTTCGATGTAAATCCCGACACGCTGAGTGTGGTGATTAGCTCGGAGAACGGACAGTTTACCATTGTAGGGCAAAACGGGGGCGATTTTCCGCAAATACCCTCCATCCGCGAAGAAGAAAAAACCAGTTTCCAGCTCAACGCCGATGTGCTGCAGCAAGGGATTCTGAACACCATTTTTGCCACCGCCGATGACGAGCTCCGCCCGGTGATGAACGGTATTTTCTTTGAACTGACCACCAACGACATTACGTTTGTGGCTTCGGATGCCCACAAACTGGTTCGCTACAAACGCTCCGATGCCAAAGCCGATGCCGATTCCTCCTTTATTTTACCCAAAAAACCGGCCAACCTGCTAAAAAACCTGTTGGTGAAGGAAGAAGGCAACATTGGGGTGGAATTCGACAGTAAAAACGCCTACTTTGTAATGCCAAACTACCGTTTGGTATGCCGACTGGTTGAAGGCAACTACCCCAGCTACAACAGTGTAATCCCCACTGATAATCCGAATAAACTGATTATTGACCGCCTGAAACTGTACAATGCCCTCAAACGGGTATCGGTATTCTCCAATCAGGCCAGTAACCTGATCAAGCTGCAACTAACCGGCAACCAGGTTACGGTTTCGGCTCAAGATATCGATTTTTCCATTTCGGCCTACGAGCGCATCCCCGGCCAGTACGATGGCGATGATCTGGAAATTGGTTTCAAATCCATTTTCCTGATCGAAATTCTGCAGAACCTTCAATCGGCCGATGTGGTCATGGAACTCTCCGACCCGTCGCGTGCCGGTATCCTGCTTCCGTTTAGTACCGAAAACGAAAGCGAAGAGGTGCTTATGTTGCTCATGCCCATGATGATAAACAACTAAACCCAGAATACGTCTTACCTTTTGGGAGGATGTTCGGAAAGTACAGGTACTTTTTGGACATCCTCTTATTACTTCGAAGAACAGCCCTCATGAATTTGAATTTAAAAAACCCCATTGTTTTTTTCGATCTCGAAACCACCGGAATCAACATTGTTACCGACCGCATTGTCGAAATTTCGTACCTGAAGATTTACCCCAACGGTAAAGAAGAATCTGAAACCTACCGGATTAACCCCACTATTCCAATACCCGCCGAGAGTACGGCAATACATGGTATAACAGACGATGACATTAAGAACGCTCCCACCTTTTCCGAATTGGCTAAAAACCTGGCCAAAGTGCTGGAAGGAGCGGATCTGGCCGGCTTCAACTCCAATAAGTTCGACATCCCGCTATTGGCCGAGGAGCTGCTCCGTGCCGATATCGACATCGATCTTAAAAAACGCAAATTCATCGATGTTCAGGTAATTTTTCATAAGAAGGAGCAACGCACACTCTCGGCAGCCTACCAGTTTTATTGCCAAAAGGAGCTAACCGATGCACACAGTGCCGAAGCCGATACCCGGGCTACCTACGAAATTCTCAAATCGCAACTCGATCACTATTCCGACTTGCCCAACAATGTGGATGAATTATCAAAATTTTCCAGTCACACGAACAGTGTCGACTTTGCCGGCCGCATAGTTTGCGATGACAAAGGGGTGGAACGTTTTAACTTTGGCAAGTACAAAGGACTAAGCGTTGAGGAAATTTTTGAAAAAGATCCTGCCTACTATGCCTGGATGATGAATAACGAGTTTCCGCTGTACACCAAAAAGGTGCTTACCACAATCAAACTGCGCAGTGCCTTTGCCCAAAACAAGAAGTAGAACACAGCCATGAAAATTATTTGTATAGGGCGCAATTACCGCGAGCACGCCCGGGAGCTCAACAACCCGGTTCCCGATGAACCGCTGGTGTTTATGAAGCCCGAGAGCGCCCTGTTATTGAACAACCGTCCCTTCTTCATCCCCGAATTTTCGAACAACCTGCACCACGAGCTGGAACTGGTGGTACGTATCAACCGTCTGGGCAAGCATATCGACCATAATTTTGCCCACCGCTACTACAACCAAATTACGCTGGGAATCGACTTCACCGCGCGCGACCTGCAGGATCGGTTGCGTGCCGAGGGTAAACCATGGGAAATTTCCAAGGGTTTCGATGGCTCGGCCGTACTGGCCCATCTGATCAATAGGGACACCCTCCCCGACCCCGGGAACATCCATTTCCACCTCGACATCAATGGCCAAACCGTGCAACGCGGCCGCTCCTCCGAGATGCTCTTTGATATTGATACCCTTATTGCCTACGCATCGAAATTCTTCACTCTTAAAATTGGCGATTTAATTTACACCGGAACCCCTGCCGGCGTAGGCCCGGTTCGGATCAACGATCATTTGGAAGCCTATCTGGAAGGGGAAAAGCTGATTGATATGCTGGTGAAATAGAGAGCAAAAGCATCCTGTAATTACATTACAACGAATGCCGTGCAGTGCTTATGCCAATAGCACTAAGTAAAACCAGTGCACGATAACGAAAGAATGGTATCAATGCGCGGAATCCTTCGGAATGCCTGCCTCCAACGGCAACGTAAAATAAAATTCCGATCCAACACCGGGTTCCGATTGTACATCAATTTCTCCGTTCAGGAGTTGCACAATTCCTTTCGATATTGCCAGGCCGATTCCGGTTCCATGGTATTTGCCCTTGCGTCCCTCTTCGGTTTGTTTGTAGCGGATGAACACCGTTTTAGTTTCGACTTTGTCCATTCCGGCACCGGTGTCGCGCACAGAAAACCGTATTTTGGAGTTCTCCAGCAGCCGATAACCGAAGGTAATACTCCCTTGGCTGGTAAATTTCAAGGCATTGCTCATTAAGTTGGTGAGTACCTGTCGCAAGCGGGTTTCATCGCTGTGAATGATGAATGCCTCGTTTGGCCGGGGCGTTTGCTTGATGATATTTAGATGGGTTTTATCCATCCGCCGGGCTTCTGAGATAAAGGTGGTGTGCAGATCGTTAAGCAGGGTATGAACGTTTACCGGTGTGGTCACCATGTGCAATTGTCCGGCTTCAATCTTCGAAATATCGATAATATCGTTCACCAGAGCCAGCAGGTGCCTGGTGCTGGAATGCACTATTCGCATGTACTTTTCGCGCTTATCGGCAGGAATATTTTCCTGTCCGAGCATGGTGGAGAATCCCACAATACCGTTCAGGGGGGTGCGAATTTCGTGACTCATATTGGCCAGAAAATGGCTCTTCATCCGGTCGTTGACCTCTGCATCGCGGCGCGCACGCGCCATTTCGCGTTCCACCACCTTATGCCGTTCAATATCTTTGCAAAGCCCAATCAGTTGAGCCCCGTTGGGGTGCATGCGTAAACTGAGTTCGAAGGTTTTACGCCGGTTGGTTGCCGTGCGGAATACCATATCGCGAGCTGTCAAATGAATCTCTCTGGCATTAACAACCGTATCGAAAAAAACCGCGAAGTTTTCCACCGATGCCTTATCCATAATGGTGTAAATCGACCGGTTCAACACCGTCTCCGGCAGATAGCCCAGCTTCTGCTCCAGCTTATCGGATACAAAACGCAATTGTAACCGATAATCCATAATGAAATAGAACCCATCCACCATATCGAGGACAGCTTCCTTAACGGTGGCTAATTCCTGCTCCTCCTTACCGACAGAGCTTCCGTTGGAAGAACGGATATTTTTCACCACTTCTTCGCTATATGCCAGCAGGAGGTAGTTCACGGCTCCATCGAAACCTGTAAAGGGTAACGCACTAATAAAACGGGACATTTTGCCCTTCCGCAGCGTAAACACGGTTCTGCGACCCTGTTTCCCGGCCTGATGTATGCTTTGCTCTATGGCTTCCTTATCCTTCTCCCTAAAACAATGGCTAACCGGTTTGCCCAATTCGCACCGCGAAGCAAATAGTTTCCACTCCTGATTTAAAAACAGAATCTGCTGCTCATCATCTACAACGCAAATGGGTTCCGACAGATCCTGAAACAGGATGTGCAACACCTTTTCAAAACCCACCTGATGCGAATGTTCGGAACTAAGCTGTTCCACAAAGTTGACCAAACTGGTGGTATGTTTACTGAGCAGGGCGATGTACTCTTCATCCGAAATTCCAGATAGTTCGGCTTCCGACAAATCCTGCCGGATTTCATACAAGGTTTGAATGTAGGTTGAATTATCGGCCATCATATCCAATTATACCAAATTTAACATACTAATTGTTAAGTATTTAATCATCAGATATGCAATATTATGGAGAAATAAAAGGCCGCTGGCCGAAACCCGGTAAAAAGTATTAACAATTTCGCATTCCCGAACGGTTACTACTGCCCCATCTCCTCACCCACCTCGCGGATGAGTGCGGCTATACGGCTGTTGGAGATGCTTTCCATTAAAAGGCTAGGGGTTGTTGCGTAAAACAAATCCTTCTTTGGGCGCAGTACGTATTCTTCCATCCATTCGACCAAACTAACCGGAGTTTCCATGTAGGCAGATGACTCAAAGTATGAACACAGGATCCGATAACGGACCTCTACCTTATTAAGGACATCTGAACAAGCGGAAAGTTGGCGTTTCATGTTCAGGTAACGCATGGCTGCATTTTCGAGTACTGCCATAGGAATTTGTTCTGCCGATAGGCCACGCTGCCAGTAAATTTCGATATAACGACAAGCCCCCAAGGCTCCAAAAGCATCCCAGTCATCGGCCAGGCAGAGTAAGGTATAAACCGGGTTGTGCTGTACTTTTGTCGTATAGGTTTTATCGTCGTGAAGCTCAATAGCTGTTAATGCAGGCTCCGGGTCGGAGGTCAATAGGTGGGGGTGCAACTTCAAAAACGACTCGCAAACCTGCCGGCTTTTTTTTCCATGACCCGGGCCATGATCATAAATCATTCCGGTATCGTGGAAATAGCAAGCCAGTAGCAATAATTCCCACGGAAAGGAAAAATTGGATGGCAGCACCTCAAACAACCAGCGGGCATGTTTCCATACCCGCTGGTGATGTGCCAGGTCATGTGCCGGCATCCAATGTTCCTGAAAAAGCTCCCGGTTGAAGGCCTCAACCGGCTGCAACCAGCGGTTTTCTGCCTCCACAATAGATTTATACATAACTCAGTTTCACGGTATTGGAACCATCGAACGAAAACAGAGGGATACTCCCCACCTGTACAATGGTATCGCCATCGGACAACAGCCCTTTTTCTTTCAGAATATCAATAGAATAGCGGAATGCCTCCTCGGTTTTTAGTTCGGTAGCCACAAAAAAACTGCGTACGCCCCAGGCCATAGACAGCTGCCGCTCCAGGTTGTGATTGTT
>QKEH01000175.1 GCA_003252385.1 Bacteroidota bacterium
TAAATTGCCATCTACTATTGGTCAGATCACTTGGATATCGCCTCATTTTTTAGAAGTATTGGTTATATCTCTAAGAAACAAGACTTTTCAATGTGGTGGGCCAATAGTTTTTAACAGCTTAAACTCGAATTTTAGACAGTCTCTTATTGGTATGTGGTTTAACTTCATGGTATTAGTAGTTGCGATTTCAGTTGTTGTGGCAAACTATGGTTTTTCCATCTGTTTTAAGTACTTCTGCAGGAGTACCCTCAATACCCGGACTTGCACCATGATAATCCGGAGGCTCGGCTTTTCTCGATAAAAAGTAGCTTGTTCAGCTATTAAAGCTTAACTTTCGGGAAGAAAAGGGTAGTATTTCAATAAGTAGTAGCAAAGTATGACGATTAAAGAGCTTGTATCAGAACTTGAACTCATACCACATAATAAGGTAAAAATTGCCATTGCGGATATCGACGGGGTATTACGGGGTAAAATTCTTCACAAAACCAAATTTATTGAAGTCTTGACGGGTTCATTGGGTTTTTGCGATGTAATTTTTGGGTGGGACCTGGCCGATGCCTGTTATACCAATACCCATTTCACCGGTTGGCACACCGGCTACCCCGATACCGAAATTGTGCTTGATCCGCAAACATCCCGAAAAATTCCCTGGGAAGATGGGATGCCTTTCTTTGGCAACTGGCAACACCTGCCGATGGCATTTGTCCGCGCAGTTTGCTCAGAAATATCGCCAAACAAGCGGAGGAGCAGGGTTACTTCCCGGCCTTTGCGCAGGAATACGAGTGGTTCAACTTCAGGGAGACCTCATCATCGATCGAAAGCAGGCAGAGCCAAAATTTGCAAACCTTAACCCCGGGTATGTTTGGCTACTCGTTGTTGCGTTTGGCCGAAAATTCTCCTTTCTTCTACAGCCTTTTCGATAATATGGAGCAATTTGGTGTGCCACTGGAAGGTATGCATACCGAAACGGGGCCGGGAGTATTTGAGGCCGCTATTCAATACGATGCGGTTCTTTTGGCTGCCGACCGGGCCTGTTTGTTCAAGGCTGCGGTGAAAGAGCTGGCCAATAAGCAGGGCATTACCGCCAGTTTTATGGCCAAGTGGAATTCGCAGTTGCCGGGTTGTGGCGGACATATTCATCAAAGCCTGTGGGATAAAGGACAACGGGTGAATTTATTCTACGATCGTAATGCGGAAAACAACATGTCCTCACTGTTTCGGAGTTATCTGGCCGGTCAGTTGCATTGTTTACCGTACCTGATGCCGATGTATGCGCCTGTGGTGAATAGCTACAAGCGGCTGGTACGGGGAGCTTGGGCACCTACCCATGCGACCTGGGGGCTCGATAACCGTACTGCAGCCTTTCGGGTGATCCATAAAAACGCGAAAGCATGCCGGGTGGAAAACCGGATTCCCGGAGCTGATGTTAATCCTTACCTGGCTATGGCAGCTTCGCTGGCATCCGGATTGTATGGCATCCGGCACGGACTCTCTCTCAGCGATTCGCCTCTAAACGGCAGCGCCTACGAACATGGGAGCGACAAGGCCTTGCCCCCTGACTTGGGACAAGCCATTCGGGCGATGAAGGAATCAGGAATCGCCGTGGAGTTATTCGGCGAAAGCTTTGTGAATCATTTTATCGCTACCCGCGAATGGGAGTGGAACCAGTTTCAGTCCCGGGTAACCGACTGGGAAATCAAACGCTATTTCGAAATTATATAGAACCTTGCAAGGGGTTCAAACCAATAACCACATCTTCAATGCATGAGTATCCTATGGGCAAGATCCATTTTGAAAGTATAATTACCAATGCCTGGAACGCTTTTGATGATACAAAAACCATACAGGCTATCGAAGATGCCAGTCCCCGGGTATCTACCAATTCGGTTTTTAAGCTGACCTTTGTCGACCGTGCCCCCGTGTATGCTAAGCTGTCGTACTACGGCAAGTACGAGCATTTTCGCGAAGATCATGTGATCATCAATAATTTGGCCAATAACCTCGAGACGCCCTACGAAACCTTTCTGGCACGCAGCCTGACTAAGAACAACGACGTATTTATTTACCAATACGATCGGGAAGGGGTGAATGCCTGGGTAGTTTTTTATAACCCGATTAAAGTCAAGAACCGAATGCCTCGCAAGCTTCAACGGAGCCAAATTGAGAAAATGGGGGTCGAGATGGCGCTTTTTCATCAAGCATGCGACAATATCAGGGGGTCGTTGCCCAAGAGTTCCAAAACACTTCAGGTGGATATTAACTCATTAATAGTCGATACACATTGCCGGAAGGATGGCCTGATAACCATCCACAAGAACTACATTCGGGAGCATTGCGACCGGTTTATGGAAGGCGCTGAACTGGTGGATTATAACTCCTTCCGGAAGATTCCTGTATTTGTCGATTGGAATATCGGAAACTTTTCGGTGGGCAGCGGGGGCAATTTTTATTCGCGGTGGGATTACGACTGGTTTCGTGTAGCCGACCGGGTACTGGATATGTATTTTATGAGCCGGGTGGTGTCCGAAGCTGGTGACCGGACTGTATTCAGCTATTGGCTCGATACCCTCATGGAGGAACGTTTCCTGGTTTTTCTGCAGGCTTACCATAAGGTATTTCCGCTTAGCCGCAACGAAGTGCTGTTTATTAAGGATGCGTACCGCTTTTTCATCCTCAACTATGTGATTAAGGATGGTTCTTATTTCTTTAGTGCCTCCTATGCGGAAAAACTTCAACAAGAAGCCTTGCGCGATTACCTGCCATCCATCGACGACCGCTTTGATGCCGATGTCCTTCTCAGGGCTTTGAATTTGTGATTGCAACCTAATACGCTGAATACGATGAAAAAAAAGGATTTTAGAAATGTGGTTACCCGCTATAAGGCGGTTTTTTTTGATGCCTACGGGGTGCTTAAAAACCACAAGGGGGTGATTCCCGGCATCGAAGATACCTTCGATTTTTTAATACAGAATAGCATTGAGTACTACATTCTGACCAACGATGCTTCGCGAAGCCCCGATCAATTGGCTGAAGTTTACCATCGGCACGGCATACGCACCATTACATCGGATCGCATTATTTCTTCAGGTATGCTGGCCCGTGAGTATTTGCAATACAAAATAAAGAAAGGAACAGTAGTGTATTTAGGTACCGAGGCTTCGGCCCACTATATTGAGGCTTCCGGATTGAATATTGTAGCGGTGAAGGACGTAGACATCAACGACCTGGAACACGTGGTGGCCATGGTTTTTTTGGATGATGAAGGTTTTGTCTGGAGTGAGGATATCAATAAGCTGATTAACATACTTCGAATGAAAAACATGTCGGTGATTGTGGCCAATACCGATATTTCGTACCCGGTGAATAAACATGAAATTTCCATTGCTATTGGAGGCCTGGCCGATATGGTCGAGGAAATAATCGGGAAAGTGTTTATCCGCTTTGGTAAACCCGATGCCCAAATGTTTATGTTTGCCTACGAGAAGGTACTCGAGAAGGGTTTTATCCGAAAGGACGAAATTTTAATGGTAGGCGATACCCTGAAAACCGATATCATTGGAGGGAACAAATTTGGTTTGGATACTGCGCTGGTGCTTTCCGGGAACACCATTCCCGAGCAGGCGGCTGTTAAAATTGCTTCCTCCGGTATTATTCCTACCTACATTTGCGATTCGGTGTTGGTTAACTGATACCCCGGAATGCAACATCGTCCGGCATATAGCCTTTGAATTCAATAGGATACAGACGATGGGTACTGTCGCGAACAGAGAATGTTGAAACCTGAGTACCGGAAAATGTAACAATTGTAAAATGAAAGATGAACTGCTGAATTTTTTAAAACAACAAATTCCGATATCTGAGGAATTGGAGCAAATAATCGCCGAAAATACGCTTTTTAAACAGTTCAAAAAGGGAACTGTGTTACTCCGGGAAGGCGAGGTTTCCAAGGAGTGTTACTTTGTATTAAAGGGGTGCATCAAAAGGTATTATATGTTGGATGGCGATGAGAAAATCACCGGATTCTTTACCGAAGGACAGGTAATCACACCGGCAAGTTACACCGATCGGCTTCCGTCAAAATTTTATCTTTCCTGTATTGAAGCTACCATTGCTTCGGTAACCGATCCCGAAACGGAAGCCCTATTGTACCAGAAATACCCATCGCTGGTGTCCCTGTCGCGCGAACTGGGAGAAAAACTAATGGTTAGTATCAGCAATGAATTTGACGATTGGGTGCGTTTTAACCCGGAAGAAAGATACTTGTTGTTGTTGAAAAACCGACCAGAATTATTGCAGCGGATACCCCAGTATCAACTGGCCAATTATATCGGAATCCAGCCGCAATCTTTAAGCCGTATCCGCAAAAGGCTCTATAAGTAATCCGGTGGGCTTGGTTCAGATGTGATTCTGCCGTTTAAAAATTGAATCCGATGTATAGGTTGGGCTCAAAAAGGAAATACTTGTTCCATTGGCTTTCTTTCTCCTTAAATCCTGGTGGGATATGGGTGTCGATGGGCCAATATTGGCAATGCACCTGAGGCTCTATGAACATCCTGTTTTTGAAGAAAGATACATGATATCCCAGATGATAGGACGTGTAGAGTTTGAAGCCGTTGCCGATTTTGGCATTATTTTCATCCAGATAGGTTTTTAGTTGTGGTAAAATTTCGATGGTTGCGAATAAACCCTTCCATAGCATGTGCTGATAGGTAAGGCCCAAGCCGGTTTCTTTAAGCCGTCCCGGGTAAAATTCGCTTTCTTTCATCAGGTGCGGATCCCACAAAGGAATACCCATGGGTTCAAATAGTTTCCAGGTCGTAAATTTTAAACCCACCCGATCGTTTGGTGTCGCGTTGTATTTCAGGTGAAACTCGTAATGATGGGTGTTGGTTTTTTCTTCCCCAAAATTGTCAAAGGTAAGCCAGGGGGTACAAAAGGAAAATTTGTAGTCGTTGTCCTGGCCAAACATCTGGGCGGATAATACAGCCCATAGGATGGCTGCCCACAATGCTGTTTTCATCGGTTCTTATTTTTATGGTTTCGGTGTAAAAATACAATGGGCGAGAGGGCAAAATCGTTCACCTGGGTTAACAAATGATTGGTAGGAATGTGAGGCAAAGGCGCAAGCAAAAGGCAATACGGCAAAGGATGCAATCTTGCGCTGTAGGGGGTGCCCAGTGTTCCAATACCAAAGCTTAAAGGAAAGATATCAAAGTAGGAGAGGAGTTTGCAGTTTCCTGTTCTTCCATCTCACAAAACGTATAGTTCAGATACTTAGAAGGCAAAAGTAAAATGGCAATCGGTTGAGAGTGGCAACTCTCTGTCACTGTACCGGGTACTGTGTACTGAGCACATAAGTATGAAAGTTAAAGAAGATCTGCCTGTGGTTGTGTAAAAGAACCTGCCTGTTTATCTTTGCCCTTAACCAATTCTCTTGCAGCATGCAGCAAACGCTGATCGCTTATTACGGACAGAAGCCTCAGGCACTGCTCCAATTGGTGGAGAACTGTCGCCACATGTTGCTAGGCAGTGCTGTTGGCTCCTTTTTTCGTCCGTACACCGACGGGCAAATGCATGCCACTCTTATTGGGCTGGAGAGTGTTGTAATTCGCGAAGTACGATACAACTACAACTTGTGCATGCAATACCATCAATCACGGGCTTTGGAGTATTCTGCCATGGAATCCGTATTGCGCCAATTTTTCCCGATCCAGATTCGCCTGGGCGGCTATGCTCCTTCCTATGCCGAATTTACCAGCCGGGGCCAACTTCCGTACGAACGATCTTTTCGTATAGATGTTCCCAATCGTCGCGTACTTCTGATGGGATGGCCTTTAGACGGAATTACTCCTTCCAATGCGCTTCGGGAATTTCGACGGGCCATGGAGCAGCAATGCCAGGTAGCCCACAAATATCCTAACGACAACGACTGGTACATGGTATTGGGAGAACTGGATGCCGGAATAGAAGGTATTCCGGCACAGGAACTGCAGGAAACAGAAACTGCCCTGCGCAACATTCTTTATCAAAATCCGGTCGAATTGACCATTGACCTCGGCGATATCCGGATTGCAACCTACGCCGATCTTCGCCTGCCGGAGGGGAGCACCTCATCGGAACCGATACTAAATTACCTGCACAATCTACAAAAGTAAGACTCCTGTGGCTTATAATATTGACGTAATCTCCGAAAGGTGGCGCACCTCGTAGGTAGGTTTTAACTGGTGGCTTTTTCCTTCGGGGTTGTAATAAATCTGATCGATTCCTGCGGCCTGGGCGCCTTTAATATCCTTCACGTCATCGTCGCCGATCATAATCGACTCGGCTTTTCGGGCATTGATGGAACTCACCGAATAGTTATAGATCTCCTTGGATGGCTTGGCCGCACCTATCTGGTCGGAAGTGAAAACCTTGTAAATGTATCGCGAAATTCCGGAGCTGATGATCTTAGTTAGCTGAACGTCGTGGAATCCATTGGATATAATGCAAATGCGGTATTTTCTTGAAAGGTATTCCAATAATTCTACGGCTCCCGGCATCAAGGCTTTCTTGGAGGGATTTTCGTTCAGAAAAAAACGGCTGATCTGAGCAATTAGTGCCGGGTCGCTAATGTTATAATGGGAAAAAAGTTGCTGGAAACGAACGTGCCGCAACTCGGTTTTCTTTATAGCTCCGGCACGGTAGTCTTCCCATAAGCGGTCGTTATAGTAGTTGTAACGTTCCACAAATTCCTCCTTGTTGCCAATAAGTTGGTTTAAATTAAAATGGGCAATAATCTCCAGCAAGGTTTCCGTGGCATTCTGTTCGAAGTTCCAAAGGGTACGATCCAAATCAAAAAATACGTTCCGGTAAATATCCATGAATAAGTTCCGTTAAAATCGAGCACAAAAGTATAATAGTTTGTGACGGTATACGAATATGTACTTAAAAAATGCATCTTCATTTCCCTTCCGGATTCCGAAGGAAAGCAACCCGCAACGATCCTACTCGGCTGAAAGGCTGGTAAAGTAGTACGTCAAACCATTATGTGGACAATTGGCCACGCCGTTCTTCCCGTTAAAGAAACGAAAAGACTGAGCCCCTTCCAGGACCACTTCCTGTTTTTGGGTAGTGCCCACCAGGCGAAGTGCTGTTCCGGGTCCCAAAACCTCTATGGAAAAAGGCAGGGTGAAACCTTCGTCTACATCGCTCCACCAGTAGCTAAAGCGGATGGAGTCGCCCTCTTTCCGGTAGGTATACATTAACGTGGGCGGCTGGGTTTTGTACAGGTACAGGTTAAATAGCGGTGTAAAATCCTGGCCGGTATAGGCATTCACAAAACGAACGAAATCGTCCGACTGAATAACCTGGTAACGGAACTGGTTGTAAAATCCGCGAAGCATACCCAGAAACAGGGAGTCGTTATCGATACACGCCCGTAAACTCTGAAGTAACTGAGCCCCTTTTAAATAGACATCCTGCCCGACAAAAGCATCTTCGTTCACATTGCGGTTTTGCACCAATGGCCATATATTGTTAATCAGGGGCCATTGATGAGCCATTTCTTCCATTGCCGCTTCGTATCCCAGCTTGTCTTCCAGAAAAAGGTATTCCGAATAAGTGGCAAACCCTTCGTGCAACCAAACATCGGCCATATCGCCCACAGTTACGGAATTGCCCCACCACTCATGCGCCGCTTCGTGCACTATAATATAGTCGTACTGCCGATTCAGATAGCCCACGGAATTTTTACGCACATTGTAGGCATTGCCATAGGCAATGGCGGTTTGATGTTCCATCCCCTCATAGGGCGACTCCACCATCCGAAACCGGTCGTTCCGGAACGGGAACATGCCAAAAGTCTTCGAATAAAAAGCTACCACCTCGCGAGCCTGTTTAAAATATTCTTCGGCTCGTTTCCGGTTCCAGGGCAGTACATGGTACCAGGCTTCAAGGGGTTGCCCTTCTAGGGGTATGGTATCCATAAAACTCACATACCTGCCCATATAAAAAGTGGCATTGTAACTGTTGATCGGGTAGGATACAAACCAATTGAAGCGGGCTTTGCCATCGGGCAGGGTATCCACACTTCGCAGCCTTCCATTGCTTACCGCATGATAGCGATGGGGTACGGTAATTCGTATGGACATGGAGTCGGGGCGGTCGGACAGGTGATCTTTTACCGGCCACCACGAACTGGCGCCCAATTGTTCGCATGCTACGCCAGTCCAACGATGCAGGCGCGAATCGTGCGACCACACAAACCCACCCTGCCAGGGCGGGCGACGGGCTTTCTGTGGTTTGCCTTCATAATATACCGTAAGGCGGTATCGGTTACCGGGCACCAGCGTCTTCGGCAGGTCAACAAAAACGGCCTGGTATTCTCGATGAAACGACAGAGTGGTATCACCCATAACAATACGTTCTATGCGGAACGGTTCGAACAAATCCAGTTGTAGGGTCCTGCTGGCTGAAAGCGCGGTGAAATAAAATGTATTGCTTCCGGCAATGGTGCGTGAACGGGGGAATAGCTCCACCGACAAGTCGTAGTAATTAACATCGTAACAGGTACGCTCGGGACGCAATGCTCCGCGAAGCGAATCGGCACGCGTATATTCCGGACGGTATCCCCGTTCAAAATATACGTCTGTTTTGGGATAGTATATGTTGGTTTGAAACTTTACGCGGAAAGCGGTATTGCACAAATAGGCACTTCTGCCGGATACGAAATGTACCCCGTTATCCTCAGCCTCGGAGGCCAGGGAGCACAGGCGATTCTTATCGCCCAGCTGGTAATAGCACTGTTGCAAATTAAGATAGGTGGACCGGGAGTGGGGGTGCTGTGCCCGGTACTCCTCCAGTTTTTCACTGGCTTGCAGGAAATCCTTTGCATCAAAAAAATGCGAAGCCTGTTGCGTTAAATCCGAACTATATTGTGCGGAGATACTGCCCACTGCACACCATAGCCCGGCTCCAAACGCCGCTGCCTTTATGGCCATTGCGTTACGGATTATATCGTGAGGCATTGAGCAGGTACTGATAATCGGTTTCCTTCATCAGGTCGGACAGGGTAATGTCCGGATTCTTTCGCATGTAAGATTCCACAATGCGCATCCCTATCCATACCGCAGCTTTCCCGGGGCTTTCCTGGGTAAAATCTTTGGTAAACGGGGCATCTCCCACAAACTGGTTGATGGTAAAGGCATCGGTTACAAATAATTTTTTGTACTCCACCAGGTAGGCCCACATTGATTTTTCACTTTCCTGTACAAAACGCATTTGTTCGGAAGTATAGGACCAAAGCAAGGTGTCTGGTACCTCCGGCAAGAGTTGCTTTACACAATACATGGCACGGCCCTGATAGATCATTTGTCCCAGCAGATTATCCGTAGTGCTGGCGTAGTCAAACTCGGTCATTACCCAGGCAAGCAGTGCGTCGGGGACCACTTTTTCGGGGCACATCCGGATGCGCATGTATTCGGGCACCGGGGGCTGCAAGAGCTTGTAAAACTCATCGCGGGCACCCAGGTATTTATCCAGGCTGATCACCAGCAAACTGTCGTCGGTAATAATGGATTGGTTGAAGCCCGATATGCAGGTAATTACCCGGGGGATTACCGATTCCGGGAAAAAGTGGGCATACCGGCCAAAGGCCTGCCCCAGCTCCTGTTCGTAAGCAACCATATCGGGGTACACTTCGGCCACCCGCCGGCTAACCTGGTACAGGGTGAAATCGGTTACAAAGGCTTTTAGCCGTTCGGCAAACTGAGGTCCGGACGGAGTGCCGATGCCGATTACCCCGCTGGTAAACAAAGGAAAAAACCGGGGGTAGTGCTCCTGCAGGTAAGGAATGCTGTCTTCCAAATGATAAATGCTGATTGAAAACAGGTCTTCTTCAAAACGATCGATAGGCACTTCGACCGGCGAAAACCCGGTAACGGCGTTCCTGTGGGTGCATGAAAAGCAGGTTCCGGCGAGCAGGAACAGCAGGAGGGTGAAACCTTTTATTCTTATAAACATAATGGACTGCAATTTTTTACGAAAATACAATCTCGCCGGGAATATTCGACATATTTTTACCTCCCGATGCTCCATGCAGGCCGGCCGGGTGGTTCGGCCGAATATTATTTTCACAAAACCGTACATTTGTTTTTGCTATTTAAAAAAACCATATATCTTTGCAAGCCTGAAATAAATGAGGTAAAAAGTCATAACAATGAAAAGGACGTTTCAACCATCGGTTAGAAAAAGAAGAAATAAGCACGGCTTTAGAGAAAGAATGTCGACTGCTAACGGCCGTAAAGTATTGGCCAGAAGACGCGCAAAAGGAAGAAAAAAACTTACCGTTTCTGACGAAATTCGCAGAAAATAAGTAAAAATATATAGTGTTCGAAAAAGCTTGTCTGTAAAAGACGAGCTTTTTTATTTTTCGACCTGCCGAATCTGATTATTTTTACGACCGCAAAAATACCATTCAAAAGGCTACGAAATTTATGTCTCAACCGAATTCCATACCGAACTTACCGGATCCCGCCCGGATTCGTGCTGTGGTATTCGACCTGGATGGTACGCTGTACGATCAGCGCACACTTCGGCGGAAGATGGCCTTGCGGCTGGTCATTCAGGTACTTCGCTTTCGGATGGGAGCAACCGAGCTGAAAATCATCCGGCAGTTCCGCAAGGAACGCGAGAAACATCCGGGCTATTCATCTGCCCAACTGGATGCCGAACAGTACCAGTGGTGTGCCGAAGCGCTGGGAATTGCCCCGAATCAAGTTAAAACCTGCATTGAACAATGGATGTACCGCTTTCCGCTGAAATTGCTCCGATCCACACGCTACCCAAATGCCGAGCTCTTTCTGCACGCCCTGCACGCCTGCGGTATTAAACGCATTATCTATTCCGATTACCCGGTGGAAGCCAAAATGAACGCCCTGCAACTCCCTTCGGACGGCCAATTCTGTTCTACTACGGCGCCACTCCATCAGCTTAAACCCAGTAAAACCAACCTGGATACCATATGCCAGCTGCTGAACTGCCTGCCGGAGGAGTGCCTTTACGTGGGCGATCGCGATGATACCGACGGACAAGGTGCCAGAAGTGCCGGTATGCCTTTTATTTTGGTCGATACCCACGAAGCCCGAAAAGGGATTTTCTATAAAAAACTCACCGAACCATTTAACCTCACTCATGAAGGATAGTATGCCAACCTGCTGGGTTTGTGGCAGCAGCCATTTTAAGTTGATTAAAAAGAGTGATGCTTCACCGCATTTGACCAGCGAAAATTTTGCCATCACCAATTTCGACTACGGAAAAACCGGCGAACTGCAGCAGTGCACCCAATGCCAGTTTATTCAATGCACCGACCTGGATGAAGTATTGGGTTTTTATGAAGATCTGGAAGACCCCGAATACGAGAAAACCCGTAAAGAGCGCAAAGTTCAGGAAGAACGTCTGGTAAAACTACTGCAGAAATTCAAACCCCGGGGCCACCTTTTGGACATTGGAGCCGGCAGCGGAATTATGGTGGAATCGGCTCAGGAATACGGCTACCAGGCCGAAGGCATCGAGCCCTCGCGTTGGCTGCAACAAAACGCAAAAAAACTGGGGCTTCCGATCCATCAGGGTACATTTCCCCATCCGGACACCCCGGGGCCCTTCGATATCATATCGCTGGTGGATGTAATTGAACACGTTAACACCCCGGCAGACTTACTGCAACATATCCATGCCGCACTGGCACCCGATGGTGTTTTTATTCTGGTAACCCCCGATGTAAAATCGCTTGCTGCGCGAATACTCGGATATAAATGGTGGCACTACCGTTTTGCCCACATTGGTTACTTTAATAAAAAGAATCTGTCGATGCTGTTGCAGCAGACCGGTTTCTCCATCCATTCCATCCGTCGGCCGGCCTGGCAGTTTACCCTCAAATATCTGGGCATCCGCTTCCTGTCGTTCCTGCCCAAATTTATGCGGTTCCCATTGCCCGATTGCTTGGATAAAATCCGGATTCCGGTAAATTTGCGCGATTCCTTACTTGTTGTATGCCATAAGAACCCTGCACATGCTTAAACATTACATTTATATTGCCCGCCCCGACCACTGGTTTAAAAACATTTTTATGTTACCGGGAATCGTAATGGGGCTGTATTATACCAATTTCAGCTTCGAAGGCACCTCGCTGCTCACCTTGCTATGCGGTATTGTGGCGACCTGTCTCATTGCATCGTCCAACTACGTAATCAACGAATGGCTCGATATGGAATTTGACAAATTCCATCCCATAAAGAAACACCGGCCTGCCGTAAGTGCCGGCCTGCGTAAAGAAATTGTATATTCCGAATATGCTCTGCTCGCACTGGTTGGCCTGGGGCTCAGCGCTACCATTTCCGCCCCGTTCCTTTACACTCAGATTTTCTTTCTGGTGATGGGCTTTTCCTACAATGTGAAACCCATACGGCTCAAGGACAAGGCTTATCTCGATGTGCTATCCGAATCGGTCAATAACCCCATTCGTTTTGTTTTGGGCTGGTTGCTCATGGGCATCCATATCATTCCACCCTCGAGCATACTGGTGGCTTACTGGATGGGCGGCGCCTTTCTGATGGCCACCAAGCGATTTGCCGAATACCGCTTTATTAACGACAGTCAACTGGCAGGAAGCTACCGGCAGTCGTTCCGTTTTTACGACGAAAGCAAACTCCTCATTTCCACAGTATTTTACGCCTTGTGTTCGTCCTTCTTTCTGGCTATATTTTTAATTAAACACCGCATTGAACTGCTTATTTCGTTTCCGTTTCTGGCCTTACTGTTTGCCTGGTACCTGCAAATTGGGTTCGATACCAACTCCATTGTGCAAACTCCGGAAAAACTCTATAAGAAAAAAGCTTTTGTGGCCTATGTGTGTTTTCTGTTTGTATTATTAATAGTATTGCTAAAAATTGACATTCCATCGCTCTACTGGTTTGTTCGTAACTACTAACCTTGCGAGTTGTACCCATAACCACTAATATCCTCTTTCATGCTACAGCACATACCCGATCTCGAAAAGAAAATATTCTACCTCCTTGCCGGCATTCTTTTCCTGGCTATGCCGGTTTTAAGTCTGAAGTCGGGTATTTCCGGCGACGAACAAACCTTCCACTACCCCCATGGAAAAAATGTATTCAACTACTACGCCACCCTGGGAAAGGATACTACCTGCCTGCATTACGATGGCAGTGTTCTTCATATGTACGGGCCGGTGTTTGACGTTGCCACGGTAGCCGTCATTAAATTGGTCCATGCCGAAGATGTATATCAGGTACGTCATATTATGAATGCCATGGCCGGCTGGGGAGCCATAATTTCAGCTGCCCTTATTGCCGTAATGCTGGGCGGTTGGCGTGCCGGTATTTTAACGCTGCTGTTTATGTTTCTGTCGCCACGTTTTCTGGGGCACTCCTTTAATAACCCCAAGGATATACCTTTTGCTGCGGCCTACATATTTACCATCTATGGTATTATCCGCTTCCTGAAATACTACCCAAAACATATAATCAGGCACGGCTGGCCGGTTGCTCTGGGCATTGGACTGACCATTGGGGTTCGTGTCGGAGGTATTATGCTGGCGGTGTATTTCCTTCTTTTTGCAGGCGTATTCTACCTGATGAACCATCAGGCAAAAAGCTGGTTTGGGAAAGAAAATCTCCATTATCTTTTTAAGTTGCTGGGAATAGCTGCCCTTATTTCCGCGGCAGGTTATGCCCTGGGAGTCGCCCTGTGGCCTTATGCACACAAAGCGCCCATTGCCAGGACCCTCGAAGCTATGAAGTTTATGGAACAATACGCCACCAGCCTGCGCCAGGTTTTCGAAGGCCAGTTTATCTGGTCCGACCATGTGCCTAAGTACTACCTTCCCAAATATATTCTGATGACCATTCCGGAATTTACCATACTGGGCTTTGTCCTATTTCTGGTGCTGGGTAGAAGCTGGGAAAAGAAGGATTTGACCTGGTATTTCGTCCTCTTCTTTATAGCCTTTTTTCCGGTGATTTACATTATAGCCAAAGGCTCGAATGTCTACGGAGGCTGGCGCCATGTAATGTTTATCTACTCCGGGCTGGCCATATTGGCAGCACTGGGGTTCAACCACCTTATCGACCGTTTTACCCAACGCTGGTGGAAGATCAGCTCGTACACTCTGTTGGCAGTGCTCCTGTTTCTTCCTGCCCGACACATTATGGCCAGCCACCCCCACGAATACATCTATTACAATACGGTAAGCGGAGGAGCCAGAAAAGCCTACGGCCGATACGAAATGGATTATTTCTACCACACCCTGCGGGCCGGATCGGAATGGCTCATTAAAAACCGTATTGAAAAAGCCCAATTGCCCGAAGGAAAAAAGATTGTGGTAGCCACCAACCTGAGTACCAACACCCAATACTATTTCCGCCACTTGCAGGATAAGGTCTCGGTGCGCTATATCCGTTATTACGAACGCGGCAACTCCGACTGGGATTATGCCGTACTGGCCAATTCGTATATCGACCCCAACGAACTCCGCCGGGGGTACTGGCCTCCGAAAAACACCATCAAAACTTTCGATGTGGATGGAAAGGCGGTTTGTGCCGTACTGGAACGAAAAAACCGCTACGACCTGGAAGGCTATCAGCTGCTGCAGGCCAAACAGCCGGCTGCGGCCATACCCTATTTCGAAAAGGCCGTAAAAGCCGACGATACTTACGAACTGGCTTACCTCAACCTGGCCAATGCATACCTGGAAGCGGGCGATAATGACAAAACCATTCAGGCCGCCAATAAGTGCCTGCGCCTGTTCCCGGATTGGGATAAAGCCCTTAACTTCATGTGTATTGCCTATATCAATAAAAAAGAATACGAGAATGCCTTCCAGGTATGCGACCGGAACATGAAAAAGAACCCCAAAAATGTTTTTGCCTACTATTACGCCGGGGTGATTTATGCTCAAACCAACGATTACCCGACGGCCATCAAGTATCTCGATAAGGCCATTCAGGTAAATGGCCGGTACCTGCCCAGTTACCAGCTGCTGGCTCAAATCTATCAGCTGCAGGGGAAAAACGAAGAAGCCCAGCGAATCCTGAATTTTGCCCAAAACATTCGATGAGGCAAGGAATGAAATACGTTTTCGGCATTTCTGCCGTTAATAATCAAAAACAGGTTTCCGGCAGATAGTTATATCTTTGCACGACAAACGAACCAATAGACTATGAAGCAATTATTCAGCTACCTGAAAAGTTCCATTTTTCAAAAAAATGCCTTAATTGCATTGGGTTCCCTGTTAGGATTCCTGATCATTTTAGCGATTTACCTTCGTATCTACACGCATCACAACCGGAGCATATTGGTTCCCGACTTTACCGACACCCCTCTGGCTGTAGCCCAGGAACAAATTCTCGACCGAAAACTTCGCTTCGAAATATTCGACTCCATCTATGTAGCGGGCAGCGAACCCGGTGCTGTAATTGATCAGCACCCCCGGGGCGGCGCCCTGGTAAAAAAAGGCCGAAAGGTGTACCTTACAATAAATGCCATGTCGCCCGAAAAGGTAATTATGCCCAACCTGGTAGGTATTACCCTGCGGGAGGCTCGCACCAAAATTGCCATTGCCGGTTTTGCCCTGGGCAAACTGAGGTACCGGTACGATATGGCCAAGAACGTAGTGCTCCAGCAGGAATCGCATGGAAAATCCATTGAACCCGGCGATACCATACTCAAAGGCAGTGTAATTGATTTGGTACTGGGCAAAGGACTGTCGGATCAGAAAACTATGGTTCCCAGCCTCGTGGGCATGCCCTACGAAAAAGCCCTTATTAAGGCCACCGATGCTTTTTTTACGGTAAGCGCACCCATACCCGACGAAAGTGTGGCTGAAGAACCCGGTTCCACCCCAATTATTTACCGGCAACATCCTGCACACCATTCGGGGATTCTGGCTCCATTGGGCACGCAAATCACCCTTTGGGTAACCTGTGATTCAACAAAACTAAGTGGTCATGCCTCTGCCGACACGGCAGATTACGCCTGGCCGGATTTAAATGAGGCAGACGATGCAGCAAATATCGAAACTACTGACTACGATTACGATACTAACTAGTCTTTGCTTTACGGCCACAGGGCAACAACTGGTTGGACTGAACTACAACCATGCCCTAACCCAGGAAGCAAAAAAAGCCGACAAATCGGAAATCAGGGCATATACCATTGATAGCATCCTCTTCGAGACCGAGTTCTTCGAAGATTTTTCGGATTACTATTACGACAAGTATCCACGAAACAACCACTGGCTCAATCGCTATGCCTACATCAACTCCACCTATGCCGATTCCATGATCAGCCTGGGTGTTGCTACGCTGGATGCATACGATGAGAACGGCTTGCCGTACTATTCCGAAAACCAACGAATAGTGGCCTCGGACTCCTTGACCTCGCAGCCTTTCTCCTTCAGGGATACCATCGATCCGGGATTGAGCATGTATTTCAGCTTTTTTTACCAGCCCGGCGGTAAAGGCGACATGCCCGAGGGCGATTCGTCTTCCACCCGTACCGATACTCTTTTATTGGAGTTTTTCCACGTCGACAGTGCACGCTGGTATCGCATCGATTATATTCTGGACAATTCATCGCCACACCAGTTCAAGCAACGCACCGTTGTTGTTGCCCCCGAATACCTCAAAAACGGCTTTCAGTTCCGTTTCCGCAACTACACCTCGCTACCAGCGGGTTTGCCGCAGGGTATTGACTGGGGCCGTTTTAGCAATGCCGATATGTGGCACATCGATTACATTCAGATGAGGCAGGCAGAATCGGCAGCTTCGATGGAGGATTTGAAGGACATGTCCATCACGGAACCGCTTCGGCCTTTCCTTACCGAATACACCTCAGTTCCATGGAGCCATTACACGCTGGCACAATCGGTTATCGAATCGCGCTACACTCCCCTGAGTTTCTCCTCCTACTTCGGTTCGGAGACCAATACCTATCCGGTGAACCGGCGCTTTTTTTCCATTGACCGGCGAACCGGCGACACCCTGTTTCAAACCCCGGAACTAAGCAATATGGCTTTTCCGGTTGAACATCAGCAGTGGCACGACCTGTTCAGTCCCCGGTTGGTGCATGGCGACACCGAATACGGCATGGTGGAAGTAGTGGGCTATATCAGCCGCACGGCTTCCCAACGCACTTGTAACGATACGGTGAAGCGAATTGAAAGCTATTACGACCACTATGCTTACGACGACGGTACCGCCGAGATGGGTGTCTCTCTCGATGGCGAATACGAGTCGAACAAGCGAATTGCCATGCGCTATAGAGCGTTCCGGCGCAGTTCCAACCCCGACTCGCTGCGGGCTGTACTGATCTACTTCGCCAAATCGGTCGATTCCGTAACTCTCGATTACCAATTCCATTTGTGCATCCGAAAAAACAATACCCAGGGAGCTCCATCGAACGAAATCCTGTATTATTCCCAAGATCCGATAACCCCTGACTATTCGGGAGGCATTAACGAGTTTACCCGTATTGAACTCACGCCGCCCATCTCCGTGTCGGACACCTTTTTTGTTTCCCTCGAACAAATAACCGGATTCCTGAATATTGGTTACGATGTGAACAATAACCACCTCAACCAGCTTTTCCAATACACCAACTCAAGCTGGAGCCAGCCGCGAAGCTTCACTCCCGGTTCCCTGATGATACGTCCGTCGTTCGAAAAAAGCTCGCTGCTCTCCCCGGTGGAAACTACTCGTGCTGCAATGCCGGCGCTATCGGTATATCCCAACCCGGCCGAAGACGATATCTATTTCGCGCTGCCGGAGGCGGTAACCGGTTTCGTACACATTCAACTGTTCAACACCATGGGCGTACAGGTGGATGCACACTACACCGAAAACAGCACCCTGTCGGTGCAGCATCTTTCGCCCGGCATCTATTTTATGGTACTTACCATCCCCGGCTCTCCGAACCGATACACCACCAAATTCATTAAAGAATAAACATTTTGGATCCAGAATTTGCACCTATTGACTCCATCGACGAAGAAAGCGCCGAGTTATACGAACACCATCGCATAGTGGCCGATCCGGGTCAAAAGTTACTGCGTATCGATAAGTTTCTGACCCACAAAATTGAAAGTGTGTCGCGCACCAAGATACAAGCGGCTGCCCAGGCGGGTTGCATACGGGTCAACCAGAGCGAGGTTAAGCCCAATTATAAGGTAAAACCCGGCGATGTTATCCAGGTGGTGTTGCCCCATCCGCCTCACGAGTTCGAACTGATTGCCGAGGATCTGCCCATCAATATTGTTTACGAAGACGAAGACCTGATTGTGGTGAACAAAGAAGCCGGCATGGTAGTGCACCCTGGCCACGGCAACTATACCGGAACCCTGGTAAATGCACTTCTTCACCACTTTCGCGATGTGCCGCTGTTCAACAAAGGGGACGAACGCCCGGGACTGGTACACCGTATCGACAAGAACACCTCCGGATTACTGGTGGTTGGCAAGAACGAATTTACCATGAGCCATTTGGCCCGCCAGTTTTACGACCGCACCACCCACCGTCTGTACCAGGCGTTGGTTTGGGGCAGTTTCGATGAAAAGGAAGGTACCGTAGATGGCTACATTGGTCGCAGTCCAAAGGATCGCACCAAAATGTACGTGTATGCCAACGGCTCCGAAGGCAAACCTGCCGTTACGCATTATCGTGTTATTGAGGAGCTGGGTTATGTTAGCCTGATTGAATGCAAACTGCAAACCGGCCGCACCCACCAGATACGGGTTCACATGGAATACATCAACCACCCCATATTTAACGACGACCGTTACGGGGGCGATCAAATATTAAAGGGCACCACCTTTACCAAGTACAAACAATTTGTAGAAAACTGCTTTCAGGCGCTGCCCCGCCAAGCCCTGCATGCCAAAACGCTGGGCTTCATTCATCCGCGCACGGGGAAGGAAATGTACTTCGAAACGGAACTGGCCAAGGACATGCAGGAGGTGGTGGAACGTTGGCGCCGTTATGTTGCGGGACGAAACGAATAACCCACCCTGCAGGACAATACCTTTTATCCGGTGGATTGCGCTCGCGAGCGGCCCGATTTGATTTAATCCGACATTCAGCTTGGTTACATGCCCTTCGATGGCGACCTCACCGAAATCGTGCACCTCGGCTAAAGATCGGGTTCTTGCGTGAGCCTGCAATCCCCGCCGGGGTGTGAAGTCGGCAGATTGCCAACCGCCCATTCCTATTCCGTGGGCCCCAGAAGGATCCCCTGCGAACAGGACGCTCTGCAACAAATTGCCCAGAGTCCCGATTCGGTGGTGAAACTCACCAGAAACTGGTCGGTGTTGGAATGGAATACCAACGACAACATAATAACGACGGAACGTAACGGAGCCTTGCTGTACTGGTGGAATATAACCCGGGAACCAAAACGCTACTACCACGAGCAGTAAAATATCAGGCTTGTAACCATCTCACCATTTATATACCTATCTTTGTAGCCCCAAAAGAACACGCGCACATGCACAAATCAGGCTTCGTTAATATTGTCGGCAATCCCAATGTCGGCAAATCCACCCTTATGAACCAGCTGGTGGGCGAACGGTTGTCCATCATCACCTCCAAGGCACAAACTACCCGCCACCGCATTATGGGCATTGTCAATGGCGACGATTTTCAGATTGTTTATTCCGACACTCCCGGCATTTTACGCCCCAACTACAAGTTGCAGGAATCCATGTTGCGCTTTGTCGACACGGCGTTTGTCGATGCCGATATCATGCTGTATGTTACCGATGTGGTTGAAACTTCCGACAAAAATGCCGCTTACATTGAGAAGGTTCAGAAATCTGAAGTGCCGGTATTGCTGCTGATCAATAAAATTGACCTGTGTTCTACCGAACAATTGGAGAAACTGGTTGAGGAATGGCACAAGCTATTGCCGAACGCCGAAATATTGCCGGTATCGGCTCTGGAAAAAGTAAACCTGGGTATGCTCTTCGATAAAATACTGAGCCTCCTGCCCGAAGGCCCTGAGTACTATCCCAAGGATGCCCTTACCGATAAAAACGAACGCTTTTTTGTTTCCGAAATCATTCGCGAAAAGGTGTTCTTAAACTATCAGCGGGAAATACCTTACTCGGTGGAAGTGGCCATTGAGGCCTTCAAAGAGGAAGAAAAAATCACCCGAATCAGTGCAGTGCTTTTTGTGGAACGCCCCACGCAAAAGGGCATTCTTATTGGGCATAAAGGCACTATGCTAAAAAAAGTAGGCACCGAAGCTCGCAAGGATATTGAGGCGTTTCTGGAGAAAAAAGTGTTCCTCGAAATGTTCGTTAAGGTGAAAAAAGACTGGCGCGACGAGTCCTTTATGCTGCGTAGCTTTGGTTACGACCAGTAAAATTCTTCAATCAGCCCTTTTCCATTATCTTTGCAAAAAACTTTTGGTTATGATAAAGCACCTGGTAACCTGGAAGCTTGATGAAAGCTACAGTACTGACGAAAAAACTGAACTACTCAAAGAAATGACCGCACAACTGAACGGATTAAAAGGAAAGGTGGAAGTACTGAAACACCTTTCGGTACATACCAACAGTCCGGCAGCGAATGCGAGCAATTTCGACCTGTTGCTCGACACGGAGTTTCTGTCGATCAACGACCTGAACGCCTACCAGGTGCATGCCGAACATCAAAAAGTGGTTCAATACATCCGAACCTTAAAGTTGCAACGGGCAGCCATCGATTACGAAATGTAACGAAACCGCCTGAGAAATTCAAATGATGCAGTAAGGGGCCTTTACCTGAAGGCCGGCTTCCTGCAATAAATAGCCAAAACCGCTGCAATCGAGTTGCAGCGGTTTAAGCAGTAACCTGATACTTAAAAAAACACATACCGTGGGGAATATTGTTGCAATTGTTGGCCGCCCAAATGTGGGTAAATCAACCCTTTTTAACCGCCTTACCGAAACTCGAAATGCCATAGTCGATGAGATGGAGGGGGTAACCCGCGACCGTCAGTATGGCAAGGCATTCTGGAACGGAAAGGATTTTTCGGTAATCGATACCGGAGGATACATTACCAATTCGGAAGACATTTTCGAAAACGAAATCCGTAAACAGGTGATACTGGCCATTGAAGAAGCCGACTGCATCGTGTTTGTAACTGATGTTGCCAGCGGAATTACCGACCTGGATCAGGCAGTGGCCGGCCTGCTTCGCAAAGTGGATAAGCCTGTATTTCTGGCCGTGAATAAGGTGGATACCGGCGATCGGCAATACGATGCCCAGGAGTTTTACCGGCTGGGGCTGAACGAATTGTTCTGCATATCGTCCATCAACGGCAGTGGCACGGGCGACCTGCTGGATGCCGTAGTGGCCTCGTTCCGTAAAGAATCGGACGAAGAGGAGGACACCCTGCCCCGCTTTGCCATTATTGGCCGCCCCAATGTGGGCAAATCGTCGCTGCTCAATGCGCTTATTGGCGAGGAACGCCATATTGTTACCCCCATATCGGGCACTACCCGCGACTCCATCAATACCCGTTTCTCCAAGTTCGGGTACGATTTCAACCTGGTGGATACCGCCGGTTTGCGAAAAAAAGGAAAAGTGCACGAAGATCTGGAATACTACTCCGTGCTCCGTTCCATACGCGCCATTGAAAGCTCCGATGTTTGCCTGTTATTGCTCGATGCCACCCTGGGATTGGAATCGCAGGATTTGAACATTCTCGACCTGGCCCTGCGCAACAACAAAGGCGTGGTAGTGTTGGTGAACAAATGGGATTTGATTGAGAAAGAAACCAACACCACGCGTGATTACGAGAAATTGATTCGCGAAAAAACCGCCCCGTTTACCGACCTGCCCATTGTGTTTACCTCGGCCTTAACCAAACAGCGCATCCACAAAGTACTCGAACTGGCCAATGAGGTGTACAACACCCGCAAGAAACGCATCAGCACTTCCGACCTAAATGAGTGGCTCGAACAAACCCTGGAGCATTTTCCGCCCCCCTCGGTTAAGGGCAAATACATTCGGATTAAATACGTCACCCAGCTCCCCACCAACTTTCCAAGTTTTGCCTTCTTCTGTAACCTTCCGCAATACGTTAAGGATCCGTATAAGCGCTACCTGGAAAATCGTTTGCGGGAAAGTTTTAACTTTACCGGGGTTCCTATTCGCATTTTTATGCGCAAAAAATAGTGGTTATGAAACACCTTCTGTATCGGTTCGGACTCATCTTTATCGTAACAGCATGTGTTAAAACCGAACCGGTTTCGCCGGTTCCGCATATCACGTATAAAAGCATTACCACGTCGGTCGATGAGTTTACCACAGCCGTCAATGCCACGCTTACCTTCGATTTTATCGATGGCGATGCGGATATTGGCTACATCGAAGAGGAAAACGACACCCTCCCCGATAACGATCCTTCGAAATACGTGATTTTTTTAACCCCTTTCGAGAAAGTCGATTCCGTGTTCAACAGGGTGGAGGCCGATACCAGCAATCCCTTTCCGGGGCATACCATTACCTACAACGACCGTCTCAACCGGGTGGGGCAGAACCGCACCATAAAAGGCACCATTACCTATCTTATTCAGGACAATCCGGTGCTGGATTCCATGCGTTACGAGTTTTACATCCGCGACCGCGCCGGCCATATCAGCAACACCGAAGTTACCCGTGTTTTCAGTACCCGGCCGCGCTAATTTACACCGGACGGAATCACTGCCCCCCAATTTAATGCTTCCGATATAGAATCAGCAACCTATTCGGGGTGCATGGAACACTCCCTTATTATAGAATTAAGAGACATCAAGCGAAACTGATCCATACCCCGGTTCGGTTCGGCGCTAACGGACATCTGCCGGTAAAATAACGGGAAAAGGCCGGCATGCCCGCACATACCCTTTATCCCTAAAAAGAGAAGGATGCTCATGAATCACGGAGAATAACAGATGCCCTCCGCAAAGCATGTTAAACAACTTACTCGTTGGGTACGTTGAGGCCTGTGAGTTATCCCGACCTACTCCACAAAATTGGTGCGCAACACTTTAAACTCGGTGCGGCGGTTGAGGAAATGAGCCAGTTCCTGCAAATCTTCGTCCTTGATGCTGCTGATGTAGGCCGGATCCAACACCTGGCCTTCGGGTATAAAGGGATAGGCCTCATGATCGCGCAGGTCGGCCACTTTGGGTGCTGTTTCGCCATACCCTTTCGATACCAAACGAGCCGGATTGATGCCCTTGGTTATTAAATAGGCCACCACCGATTGCGCCCGCTTCTGGGACAGTTCGAGGTTAAAGTTATCGTTACCCCGGTTATCGGTATGCGACCCCAGCTCAATAACAATATTGGGATTATCTTTAAGGGTTTCCACCAGTTTATCCAACGAAACGGTCGATTCCGGACGCAGCTCTGCACTGGCAAAATCGAAGAATATATTGTCGATACGAATAACCTTGTCGATGGGGGGCAGGTAGATGGTGGTGTTAAAATCCTGACTGCTTTCTTTACCCTTGGTGGTTTCTCGTTCCTTCCCTTTGAGGAAACCCTCTTTTTCGGCCAGGAAAATATAGTCGGTGGCCGGCTGAAGCATGAATTTGAAGGTTCCGGTGGGGGTGGTTTTCGTTTCAAGGGTAATGCCATCGCTGCCAATGGATTTCACCACGGCACCATCAATGGGCTGGTTGGTACTTTCGTTTTTAACCACACCGGTAATGGCAAATTTCAGCGGAGGTAGTACAAACATATACAGGTCGTCGCCTTTGCTCTGCCGGGAGGAACTAAAGAAGCCCGCTTCGCGCCCGGATTCAAAGGTTATCCCAAAATCGTCGGCCGGAGAATTCATTGGCGATTTCATATTTTCAATATCCCAGGTGCCTCCCGGCCCTTTGGTAGCCTTAAAAATGTCCAGTCCTCCCATACCAACATGTCCATTGGAGGCAAAGTACAGGGTACCATCGGCATGAACGTAGGGAAACAATTCGTTTCCGGCTGTATTAATGGGTTCTCCTAAATTCACGGGTTCCCCCCATTCATCGGAGGTGCTGGTACGTGTCACTTTCCAAAGGTCCTTACTGGCTTTGCCTTTCTCGTCCTGCATGCTTCCTTCCATATCGGAAACAAAGTAGAGGGTCAGCCCATCGGGCGAAAGCGCAGGATGCGCTACGGTAATGCTGTCGTCTGCCAGATCCAGAGATTCCGGCTTACCCCAGGCTTCGCCATTTCGGTCCGACCGCATAATGGTGCACCCCATGGCTTTGTTCTTACTGCTCTCGCAACGGGTAAAATACATAGAGGAATAATCCTGTGTGATAAAAGGGGTGCCTTCTTCGCCCTCGGTATTGATTTCCTCCGACAAGGGGACAGGAGTGCTCCACTTGCCCTTGCGATCCATGGACGATTCAAAAATATCGGAAAACCCCTCGCCGGTCCCTCCATGCTCTTTTTTTCCGAAAGTTTCGTCGCGCGAGGACGTAAAATAAACCAGACGGTAGTCTTCCCGGGCATAGGCCGGACTGTAATCGTTAAATTTCGAATTGAAAAATTTCATCTCCTCTACCACGTAACCGTTTGGGAACTCCTGCCACTCCATGGCCAAATCGCAGGAAAGAATGCCATCCTTGGCACGCTGGTCGCCAGGTACCAACTCCTTGTAATTTTGGTATTGCTGTTTGGCATCTTCGTATTCGCCCAGCATTTTCAGCATGTCGGCATAGTAGAGCACGGCAATCGGATCTTCGTAATTTTTACCCATCACTTTGTTGTACCACATGGCCGCCTGTTTGGGGTTGTTAATCATCCGGTAACATTCCGCTATATAGAAGGTAATGCGAACTTTTTCCTTCTTGTCGGTAATTTTTTGGTAAGCATCCTTGAAAATATCGATGGCCTGAAAGTATTCACCGGCTTCAAAGGTTTCGTAAGCCCGTGTCAATCGCTTATTTTGTGCCTGCAGGTGGAACGACAGGCAAAACAGTATACCAAATGTTACAAGTACGGTAGTAATCTTCATAGGTACGTATCCTTAGCAATGATTTTCGTAAAAGTACGTTAAAAACTGTAATTTCCTCGAAGGAATAACTAACAGCTGGTTATAGAACTTGATCTGCTTTCGAAAAGTATTCGAAAACGAAAAATTTGGTGGTTTTGTCTCATTTTTTGTAACTTCTACAATAACAAGACGCACAAAATACCGGTATGAGTTACCTGCTGCTTACTGTAATTAGTTGTTTTCTGCTCCTGGGGGTTACCTTTTATTGGCTGGTTAAACGTTCGTCCCAAAGGTTGTCTCCATCCAGTTACTGGAGCAATCGCAACCGAACGAGCGAAGAGCTTCTCAAGCTTCGCGAGCGCATCCAAAATGAAGATATCGATTTTAAGCATGTAAAGCAGCTTATCAGCGTTACCATCAAATACCGGAACCTTTTAAAACGCATGTCGCTGGAAACCGAATCGATTCAGCTACTGGCCGCAAAACTATCCCGAATTGCTCACAGTGAGTTTGAGGAAATCCGGCAACTTCGGCACGAAATGCAAAAGCTTAAGGAAACCCTGCCCGGTGCCCATGCCTTTCCTGGCGAACCCACCATTGCCGGCATCCTCAGTCAGCTTTACCAAAACATGGAACAAACCGAAACCTGTCTCTCGGAATGGGTCAGCGATGAAAAGTTTATCACCCTGTTACCCGATCAGGTGGGGCTGCAACTTCAAAAACTCCGCGAAAATTACGATAATACGGTAAGAATACATACCCTGCTCATTGAGTACTACCACGATGTATTTGCCAGTCCATCGATGTAACTGACGATGGGTATATCCCGCTAACCCGATTACGGTACCACGCTCCGCGACCTTATTTGTTAAAATAACAATTCCTTTTGAGACTCCCCCAAAAAGTACTGGAAACTATTGAAATTATGGCATTCTTCAAATCAGACCCTCTAATAATTCATCATTTCAATCATACCCCTGTTAATTCATGGGGTACCCATGGTATTTATTACAAGTTATAAGCAAGTCCCCTACTTTTTTAGTGGTTTTGCATAATAAATACCGTGATTTAAAAATTTTTTTTACATTTGTAGCTAATTAAGTAGAAATCATTAACAATAACTTATAAAAGCGATTTTTTATGAAATCTAAATTAGAGTACATTTGGCTGGATGGTACCGTACCCACCCAACAACTAAGAAGTAAAACCAAAATTGTTTCCAACTTCGGTGGAAAATTAGCAGACTGCCCCATGTGGTCATTCGACGGATCATCAACCAACCAAGCTGCTGGTGGATCTTCCGACCTTCAATTGAAACCGGTTGCTTTGTATCCTGACCCTGCCCGTAAAAATGGCTGGCTGGTAATGACCGAGGTATTGAATGCCAACGGTACTCCCCACCCCACCAACGGTCGTGCTACCATTATTGACGAGGATGCCGACTTCTGGTTTGGTTTTGAGCAGGAATACTTCCTTTACGACCCATCTACCAACCTGCCTTTGGGTTTCCCGGTTAATGGCTATCCCGCCCCTCAGGGACCTTACTATTGTAGCGTAGGTGCCAAGAATGCTTTTGGCCGCGAAATTGTGGAAGAGCATTTGGACATTTGCCTCGAAGCCGGTTTAAATGTAGAAGGTATCAATGCCGAGGTGGCTGCAGGACAGTGGGAATTCCAGGTGTTTGCCAAAGGAGCACACGACGCTGGTGACCAAACTTGGGTAGCCCGTTACCTGCTCGAAAGAACTGCAGAAAAATACGGTATCGCTATTAACTGGCATTGTAAACCCCTTGGCGACACCGACTGGAACGGTTCCGGTATGCACGCTAACTTCTCGAACAGCGTACTTCGTACCTGCGGTTCAAAAGAAACCTACGAGAAAATCTGCAAAGCGTTTGCACCTGCCGATATCATCAAAGCACATATTGAAGTATACGGAGCTGACAACCACCTGCGCCTGACCGGTAAACACGAAACACAAAGCATCGACAAATTCAGCTTTGGTATTTCTGACCGTGGTGCTTCTATCCGTATTCCCATTGCCACCGTTGAGAACAACTGGAAAGGCTGGTTGGAAGACCGTCGTCCGAACTCAGCTGCCGATCCTTACAAAGTGGCTGCACGTATCATTAAAACGGTACACGGAGTTAAGTAATTGCTCCTTATAAGCATATCAAAAAGGCTGGAAATATCTTCCGGCCTTTTTTATTTTCTTGCGACCAAGGTGTTCATCCTAATTTTTTATTTCCCGGTTTGTTCAATAGTCAGAAACTAAATACCGATTAAATAAGAGCCTATCCATTTAGTGAATCCCCTTTTAACTTTAGCATAAGAGATATGGTGTAAATGCTTGTTAATCCAATGAAGTACCGTGGCTCATATCAATATCGACAGGGGTTTTGATATAAATATGGAGAACTTGTTGTTGCTCAATTCAGATTTATTTTCTTTGTATAAATTTAGAACTATGAAGAATTTGAATTTTATTGTTATTCTTGGAATTGCCATTTTCATGGCAACATGTAAAAAGGATGATCCGCCTCCCAAGCAACCGGAACTTTACGTTTCAATCCATTCTACAGTGGACCAGGTAACCGATAGTTCCGCATCGGTACATGCCTATTTACAGTTTGATGGTACCCTTAATGGGTATGGCATTGTTTATAGTTCAACGAATGCATTGCCTACTTTCGGGGGGGTGGATTGTGAGTACATTTCATCCAATAATTTAGAGGGTAACACTTTTACAGCGGTCTTAAACAATCTAACATCCGGAACCGTGTATTACCTGGCAGCGTATGCCAAAATCGACAATCAGTATATCTATAGCGAAACAGATACGTTGGGAACGAATGGGTATCTAACCGACATTGAGGGTAATACATACCGGATTGTACGTATTGGAGATTTATATTGGATGGCCGATAATTTAAAAACCACAAAATACAACGATGGAACCGATATTCCGAATTTAACCGACCATACCGATTGGTCAACAGACACGATAGGAGCCTGTTGTTGGTACGATAATAATAGCGCCTTTAAACAGACTTACGGTGCACTTTACAATTGGTATGCGGCGAATACCAATAAACTGGCACCATCGGGATGGCACGTATCCACGGGGGACGATTGGCAGAATTTAAATACCTATGTGAATTCCGATGCGAAATCTATTATGTCTGAAGATGGATGGTATGATGTGGCACATCAACCTGCCAATGAGGGTACTAATAGATACGGGTTTAATGCTTTACCGGCAGGATGCAGGGATGCTGATAAGGATTACTACACCACTTTTTTCATAGACTTATTTATGTACACTGCGTGGTGGAGAATAGAAGAAGGTATTAATTATGGCGTTGTTTATGGATTCCATTATTTTAGTACTGAAATAGCTAGTCATTATGTGCACAAAGAATCGGGTTATTCGGTGCGGTGTGTACGGGATGAGTGATACTGGTATGGATTTTTATAAATAAAACAACTGATCCATTCAAGGGATAACTTTCAAAATCACCTATATAAATGCATCATCCTACTGCCAAGCGAAGTCCGTTACTAACAACTACCGATCCTACATACCCGGCAAACTCTATATTTTAACCGTATAGAAATTGTCGGGTTCCTCATAATTTCACGCACCTGCGCCCAATTACTCTTCCGCAGTTATTGCCTAAGGCCTTCGACTCTGGGTTTGGCAGTAAAAATTCGACTTGTAACGGTGGCGGTTTAACAAGGTCTTCTCTTCATCTGCATCGAAGTTGCCAACTTCGCCCGGTGGGAGGACTCCCCAATTTTGCTTTTGATTTCAATATCAAAAGCAAAGATAGTACCTGTTCTTAACCAGTAGAGAGCTTGTAACTAGCTTCATTCACCGCCCGTGTTCAGTTTTAATGCAGTTTCAAAAAAGACTTTAGGAGTTGATAAGCGATAAATTAGTTTTAGGTTTGAATATCGATAAAATGTATCAGACAGCGTTTAATCAACTATCCTTTTATACATGAACTCAACAGACAACCCGGTTTCCGTTTTTACCGATTCCAAAAACCATTACGAAATTCTGGATGGCCTGCGCGGTGTTGCTGCAGTTATGGTGGTTCTGTTCCACCTGTTCGAAACCTTTACCGGAGGCAATCACCTTATTCAAATTATCAATCACGGATACTTAGCCGTCGACTTTTTCTTTGTTCTTTCCGGATTTGTAATTGGCTACGCTTACGATAACCGCTGGGCTAAAATGACTTTGGGGGGCTTTTTCAAACGCCGGCTTATACGACTCCATCCCATGATTATATTGGGAATGCTCATTGGAGCCATCGGGTTTTATTTCAGCGCTTCACCCATTGTATTTCCGGCTGTCAGTACCTATCCTGTATGGAAAATGCTGTTGGTTATGTTCATTGGGTTCACGCTGATTCCTTTACCCGGATCGATGGATGTAAGAGGATGGAGCCAGATGCATCCTCTTAACGGCCCGGCATGGTCACTTTTCTACGAGTATGTAGCGAATATTTTATATGGTCTGTTGATTAGAAAATGGTCGACCAAGGTGCTTGTGATTTTTACTATACTGGCGGGTTGTGCTTTAATCCACCTTGGGGTTACCAGCCCTTACGGCGATGTGGTTGGAGGATGGTCCATCGATACGCAATTTCGCATTGGTATAACCCGATTACTCTATCCTTTTTTGGCCGGACTTTTGCTTTCCCGGATCAGCAAACCCGGCACTATGAAACATGCCTTTTTTTGGTGTAGTGCATTGATTATTGCCAGTCTCTCCATTCCAAGAATCGGAGGAACCAGTCATGTGTGGATGAATGGACTGTATGACTCTGTGACCATTCTGGTTGTATTCCCCTTAATTGTATATATGGGGGCAAGTGGTGCTGCGAAAGGAAAATTTACCCGGAAAATCGCTAAGTTTTTCGGCGATATTTCATATCCGTTATACATCACCCACTATCCTTTACTATACATTTTTACCGCATGGATTTATGATAATCAGGTATCCATGCAAAAAGCCTGGTTCATGGCTTTGATTGTACTTTTTTCATCGGTTGCAATAGCTTATGGTAGTTTGAAAGTGTATGATATTCCTGTAAGAAATTGGCTTGCCAAACGCTTTATGACGAAAACGCTTGAGAAATAGGATTACAGCCATACTTTGAACGTATCGAGCACTCCGTACCCGGGGCTTTTAAAGCGGAAGATTTTTAATCAAGAACCGGGTTAAACACTACAACAATTTCACCTTTAGGTGGTGTGGCAGTGTAGTGTTCGGCAAGCTCCTGCAGGGAACCCCTGCGGTTTTCTTCGTGGAGTTTACTGAGTTCGCGCGAAACACAGGCCTGATGTTCGGCCGAAAAATATTCGGCCAGCTGGTTCAGCAACTTCACCAACCGAAAGGGCGATTCGTAAAATACAATGGTCCGTTCTTCGGAAGTTAAAGACTCCAGCCGCTTGTTGCGGCCTTTTTTCTGGGGGAGAAAACCTTCAAAAATAAACCGATCCGATGGAAATCCGGAATTGACCAGTGCCGGAACAAAGGCGGTGGCACCGGGAAGGCATTCCACTTCAATATGGTTTTGAACACAGGCACGAACCAGCAGGAAACCCGGGTCTGAAATGGAAGGCGTACCGGCGTCGGAAATCAAAGCTATGGTCTTTCCGGCCTGTAGCTCCTGGATGCAGTGAGCCAGCTTATGGTGTTCGTTGAATTTATGAAACGACCCCATGGGGGTTCCAATTTCGAAATGTTTAAGCAGGAAGCCCGAGGTGCGGGTATCTTCCGCCAGGATCAGATCCACTTCCTTTAAAATGCGAATGGCGCGGAAGGTCATGTCCTCCAGGTTGCCGATAGGGGTAGGTACCAGGTACAGTTTAGTCTTCATGGCGGCGCACAATGAGCTTACGGCGAATCAGTTCCAGAATGCGTTGTACATAGGGGGCATTCATATCCCATTTCAAATCTTCTTCGAGGTAGGCGTAGGCCTCAATAAAACTGCCAAAACGGTTCAGGGTTTCCATAGTTTCATGGAATTGCTGATGGTCGCCATGGAACAATTCGTTGATCAGTTCAAATTTTTCATTCAGTCCAATGGCTCCGGTAATACTGCTGATGGGTTGTGTTTGCAGTTTGGAGCTGATGTCGGCAAGCGTTTGCCGGCTTTGGATTTCTTCGTTGAGCGTGGTGGGGTTATTAAACTGGTCGGCCAGCAGGGGCTGCTTTGTATGGAGTTCGGTTTCCGGAGTCTTAGCTTCGGTTTGCGGAGCTATTACTGGGGGGGCTTCCGGCGCTTTTTCTTCCACTAAGGGGGCTTTTGGAACCGTATTGTTAACTTCGGGAGGTGGAACCGGTGTGGTCACGGCGATTGCCGGGGTCGGAATATGGAGTTGGGGTGTTGGTGCGGATGGGATGTGTTTTAATTCCAGAGCCACATCGTAGATGGCGCGGAGTTTTTCGAGCAGCAGGTCAAGGTCAATGGCCCGTATTTCCTGTTCCCGGGCCATGTCCTCGGCAAGAGCGCCAATGTCGCCAGCCTGCTTCTTAAGTACTTCCAGGGTGTTTTGAAACTTCATGGTGTCTTGTTTGTTTCTGTAAACGTTGAATATAGCTCGTCTATTGGTCAGTTGGTTACAAAATTACATGTTTTATCGGTTGATAAGATGCTCAGGTGCGAACATTCTAAATCATTACCTTTGATGGCGAACTACTTACGGAACTTACCAAACTAATTATCAGGTTTATGCAGTACGACCCCATTGTAAATCCCCATCCACACCTGGGATCCATCGAGGTGATTACCGGATCGATGTTTTCGGGCAAAACCGAAGAACTCATTCGCCGTTTACGCCGCGCTTTGCTGGCGCAGCAGCGGGTACAGGTTTTTCGTTCGGCGGTGGATACCCGTTCGGATGATCATCATATCGTTTCGCACGATCAGAATACCATGCAGGCGGTAGTGGTGGATGACCCCTCTGAGATTTTGACTCTGCTCGATGAGGTGGATGTGGTTGGTATTGACGAGGCTCAGTTTTTTTCCAGGGAATTGGCACAAGTGTGTAACACCATGGCCAATAAGGGTATTCGGGTCATCGTTGCCGGCCTCGACATGGATTTTAAGGGCGAACCTTTTGGTCCAATTCCTTATCTGATGGCCATTGCCGAGCGGGTTACCAAGGTGCGGGCAGTATGTATGCATTGTGGTAATCCGGCGCACTACTCTGTTCGTACCACCGCGGAAAAACATCAGGTGGTGATTGGGGCATCGGAGCATTATGTACCCCTTTGCCGCAAATGCAGTTCTCATCAGTAAGCAGCGTTTTCTATGCCTGAATTAAGCCTGAGAGTAATGGCTCAAGTTGTGCAGGGGCAACTGACCGGAAATCCCGAACAGGTAATCCGGAACCTGGAAACCGACAGCCGGAAGGTGCGCACCGGAGCCGACAGCCTTTTTATTGCCATTCGTGGAGAGCGGCACGATGGGCACCACTACATCGCCCAACTTCTTGAGCAGGGAATCAGCAGTTTTATTCTGGAAAAACTTCCCGATAACCTGGTACTTCGGGAGCAGTGCAATTATATACTGGTGAACCACAGCATGCTGGCCTTACAGAAGTTAGGCAGTTACTACCGGAGTACCCTGTCGATGCCATTGGTAGCCATTACCGGGAGCAACGGTAAAACCGTGGTGAAGGAATGGCTGTCGCAATGTCTGGCTCTGGGCGGAACCGTTTCGCGCAGTCCGAAGAGTTACAATTCGCAGTTGGGTGTGCCGCTTTCGTTGTGGATGATCGACCCAAAATCGGACTGGGCGGTTATCGAAGCCGGAATTTCGGAACCCGGCGAAATGGAAAAGCTGCAGGCCATGATACAACCCCGGTTGGGCATTTTTACCATGTTGGGTCCGGCACATCAGGAAAATTTTGAAAGTCTGGAGCAAAAATGCCGCGAAAAACTGCGGTTGTTCCGTCAGGTAGAAACATTGTATTACTGTTACGACCACGAACTGATTCGTGAGCAACTGCTCCGGGAAAAGACGATACCCCACTGTGTTTGCTGGTCGTTGAGGAACCCGCAGTCCGATTTATATATTAGCAAATTGCATACGGGGTTGGGTAGTACCCTGGTCGATGCCTTATTTCAGCAGCACCCGGTGACGTTACAAATTCCGTTCACCGATAGGGCTTCGGTGGAGAATTGCCTGCATATTTTTCTTTTTCTCCTGCATCAGGGGTTCGATTTAGTCACCATTCAACAGGGAATTAGCAGTTTAAGCCCGGTGGCCATGCGCCTGGAACAGGTGGCCGGCATCCAAAACAGTACACTCATTAACGATAGTTACAATTCCGATATTCATTCCCTTCGTATTGCCCTCGATTATATGTCGGTGCAGCAACAGCATAAGAAGCGTACCGTGGTGTTGTCCGATATTTTACAATCGGGACAGGAGGCATCGGTGTTATACCGGCAGGTAGGTGATCTCCTTCAACGCTATACCATCGATCAGCTGGTGCTGGTGGGCGAACAAATAACCAAATCGGCCGATATGCCCCGGGTGGCTTTGCGGTTTGAATCTACCTCGGCTTTGCTCCAACAGTTGGGAGCATTACACCTGCGCAACCATGTAGTACTTATTAAAGGAGCCCGTGCTTTTGGTTTCGAAAAAGTAGTAGGCAGCCTGTCGGAGAAAAAACATACCACCGTGCTGGAGATCGACCTCAACAAGTTATTGGGGAACCTGAACTACTTTCGGGGCTTATTAAAACCGCCAACCCGAATCATGGTTATGGTTAAGGCACTCTCTTACGGGAGCGGGGGGCACGAAATTGCCAATCTGCTGCAGCACCATCAGGTCGATTATCTGGGGGTGGCTTTTACCGACGAAGGCATAGCCTTGCGCGAGGCCGGAATTAATCTGCCCATCATGGTCATGTCGCCCGCTATGGATAGTTTCGATGAGATTATGGAATATCGTCTGGAACCTGAAATTTATAGTCTGGAAGGTTTGCAGCAGCTCTCAGATCTGGCCGTTCGCAGCCAGGAAACGGCTTATCCGGTACATATCAAACTGGATACAGGTATGCACCGGCTGGGTTTTATGCCGGAAGAACTCCAGGGACTGCTGGAAGCACTTGGGCAGGTAAAAAATATTCGGGTTAAAGCCGTATTTTCCCACCTGGCGGTAAGTTCCGATCCTCGTGAGGATGACTTTACCCGCCACCAACTGCAAATTTTCCTGGAGATGTATGAAAAAATTTCGGGAGTCCTGGGCTATCGGCCGCTGCGTCATATTCTGAATTCGGCTGGTATTGAACGCTTTCCGGAGGCGCATTTGGAAATGGTTCGGTTGGGGATAGGGCTGCACGGTATTTCCGGGGCGGGAGCCGGGCTGGAAACGGTAAGTACGCTAAAAACCCGTATTGTGCAAATTAAACATCTCTCTAAAACCGAAACCGTGGGGTACAACCGGCATGGTATTCTGAGCCGCGATTCGGTGATTGCCGTAGTTCCTGTGGGCTATGCCGACGGCCTTAACCGCCGGTTGGGAAACCGTACCGGAAGCGTATTGGTGAACGGACAATATTGCCAGTATGTGGGTGATATCTGCATGGATATGAGCATGATCGATATCACAGAAGTGAAGGCCAGTGTCAACGACGAAGTCATTATATTTGGGCACGGAAACCCGGTAGAGGATATGGCTGCCAGGCTGGGAACCATACCCTATGAAATACTAACCAGTGTTTCGGGACGTGTAAAAAGAGTGTATATCAATGAATAACCGTATGAAAAAACGCAGATTGGTGTTTTATACCAGTGCCAACTGTTATGCCAGTTTGGAAGTGAATGTAATGCAGGCTCTGGAATGGCTGAAGGACGATGGATATGAAATTCTTCTGATCACAGACACACGCATGGCGGTGGCTCAGGAGGCTGAGCAACGGGGAGTGGAATGCATTCATCTGCCGGCACCTAAATTCTATTTGGGTTTCAGCACAGCGCGCTCATTGGCACGTATTCTGAAAGAACTGCAACCTTCGCTGTTCTTGGTAGTCCGCCCCCGCGATATTCTTCTGTGCGGACTCTCAAAATGGCTCTTTAACCGGAAGCTGAGCATGGTTTTTTTTCAGCGTTCCTTTCTCCGGCTCAAAAAGCACCCTTTGCTCTACAAAGTACTTTTCAGTCCTTACAATGCTTGGATCAGTCCCTCGGAAATCATCCGGGCAAGCAACCTGAAACTGACCGGGTACCCCGAGGCAAATATGAGCGTAATACCTACCTGTATTGACACCAGTATCATTCTGAACAATGTTACTACCATGGCTGAAGCGCGAAAACAGCTGCATTTGCCTGTGAAAAAGTTTATTATTGGCACTACCGGAAAGTATTCGCCCCAAAACCGTTTGGATTTTCTCATTCGCAGTGCGCAATTTCTGCAACGACATAACTATTCGGTGGAGGTAGTTTTTCTGAGTACCGTTCACGGCGAAGCCGAGCAGGAGTATCTCGATTTCCTTAAGGAACTGGTAAACGAATGCCAGCTGGAAGGTCAGGTGCATTTCCGGAACAACAGCAGTAACTTCGAAATTTTCCTGAAGGCGGTCGATGTTTTTGCCGTATTACGCGAAACCGAACCATCGGATCAGAGAATACTTAAAGCCATGGTTACCCCGGCCATTGTGGCGGCTAATGCTACACCCTATCACGCCCATTTGGTGGGCAACGGTAAATACGGCTTGTTGTTTCAGCAGGACGACCTGGTCGATTTCTCCTCGAAAATGATACACCTGCTCACCCAGCCGCTGCTGAAGGATCACCTGAGAGATGTGTCGCGGCAGCATGCTGTGGCCAATTACGATCGGGAGAAACCCTGCCGGGTTATTGAGGAACTATTTAATCAGCTAGACTAATTTTTTACCATGCGAATTCTATTAAGCCGTACCGACAGTATTGGTGACGTTATATTGACCCTGCCCATGGCCGGCATTCTCAAAGAAGCCTACCCCGATTGCGAAATTGTTTTTATCGGACGCAGCTACACACGCGATGTGGTTCAACTTTCGACCCATGTGGATGCTTTTATAAATTGGGACGACTTTGCATCGCAGAACCGGCATCGGCAAAAGGAAGCGTTAAAAGCGGTGGGTGCCGATTGGATTATTCATGTTTTTCCCAATAAGCATATTGCCCGTGCAGCCCGTAGTGCAGGCATTCCGTTTCGTGTGGGAACCTCGCACCGGGCCTATCACTGGCGAACCTGCAACCGGCCGGTGCATTTCAGTCGCAGGAAGTCGGAACTCCATGAGGCACAGTTAAACTGCAAGTTGCTGGCTCCTTTGCATGTGTCTGTTCCTTCCCGGGATGCTTTGGCCGGCTACTACGGTTTTCGGGTAGATCCTCAGGTACAGGACAGTATTCGGGGACTTCTTGATCCCCATAGAAAGAAGGTGGTGCTTCATCCCAAGTCGAAAGGCAGCGCCCGGGAGTGGGGGCTCGATAATTTTGCCCGGCTGGCTCGCTTGCTGCCCCCCTCGGACTACCAGGTGTTCGTTTCAGGAACAGCAGACGAAGGCACATTGATGCGCGATTTTCTGGATTCCAATCGGGAGTACCTGACTGATCTGACAGGAAAACTTACTCTGAAAGAATTTATAGCTTTTCTATCATTAACAGATGCCATTGTCGCTGCCAGTACAGGGCCACTGCATATTGCCGCATCCCTGGGGCGCACCGCCATTGGTATTTACCCGCCGATACGACCCATGCATCCGGGGCGCTGGTCCCCGATAGGCGGCCGGGTCAGGGTGCTTTGTAAGCCTATTGAATGCGAGGCCTGCCGGAATACCATGCACTGCTCCTGTATGCAGCAAATCCGACCCGAGGATGTGCTGGATGCTATAGGTCAATAATATGGTTGCGGGGAAAATTTCAGGCCATATTCCAGGGTTTTCTTTTTTAAAAGTGCTCAATATTTTGTAATTTTTATATTCATGTTGGTCGGTAAAGGTGCTTAGCATTCTTTCTTTTTCTACAGGTGTTTGAACCCGAAAGGAATAACTTTCGTCTTTTTCCGGAACAGGAAACCATGAGAAGAAGGAAGGGTCGCGTGACCGGAACTATGCCAACTGGTTTTTAAATTCAAAACTTGAGCTTATGAGAACATTTTGCATTGCCATGCTGATAGCGTTTGTTGCAAGCCTATCATCAGAACGTGTTTCGGCACAGAAAGACTCGCTGCATGTTGGATTTATTTTGGCCAACCTTTTTATGGAGCGGTGGAACAATGAACAAGCTTTCTTTGAGAAACGTTTCAACGAGCTCGGGGGAAAGGTTACTTTTATTGATGCCTACGATCAGCCCGACAACCAGATTTCAGCGGCCAAAGCACTGTTGCAGATAGGGGTTGATGCCTTGGTAATTATTCCGGTAGATGCCGTATCGGCCGCCCCGGTGGTTCAAATCGCAAAAGATGCTGGCATTCCTGTATTGGCTTACGACCGGCTGATTATGAATGCCCCGCTGGATTACTACATTACTTTTAACAGTGTGGAGGTAGGTGAACTTATGGCAGGTGCTGTAACCAAAAAGTTGTCCGAAGGGAGCATTCTGTATCTGGGAGGGCCTGCCACCGATCACAACTCCATTTCCATACGGAAAGGGGTTTTCAATGTGTTGAACCCCATGAAGACTAAGTATTCCATCTATTCCACCCGGGTAGATTCCTGGTCGGAAATGGATGCCTATCTGAAGATCCAGGATTATCTGGCCAATAACAACCAAATGCCCCACGCTATTATATGTGCAGCCGATATCCTCACCTACGGTGCCATCAAAGTACTTGACGAGAACAATGCGCTGGGAACCGTTCTGCTTACCGGGCAGGATGCCGAGTTGAATATCTGCCGGCAAATTGTAAAAGGGAATGTGGAAATGTCCGTTTACAAACCGGGAGAAAAACTGGCTGAAAAAACAGCCGATGTGGTGTGGGCTATTCTGAACAAAAAGTCTGTTAAAACTGAAGAGACCACCAATAATGGGAAGTATGAGATACCTTCGGTATTTCTTGCCCCGGTTCTGGTTAACAAGAAAAATCTGGAAAAGACCGTCATCCAAGATGGTTTCTATACTCACGACCAGGTTTTTAATGCCCAGTAGCCGGACTATGGGTCGGAACAGCGGGTAGACCTACTGTTCATGTTAAAACGGGAGGGGTATTGTTTTACCCACAGTGGATAAAAATGGATTGCCATGAAAATTTTAGTAAAAGGGGTATTGTTTGCACTGCTTATTCAGATGTTTGCCTTTCAGGGCTTTGGGCAGACCGATTCCATGAAAGTAGGTTTTATTCTGGCCAATCTTTTTGTAGAACGTTGGCAGAAGGATAAGATCTACTTTGAAGAACGTATGCATGAATTGGGTGCCAATGTAGTATTTAAGGATTGTTACGATCAGCCTGAAAACCAATTAGCTGCAGCTGTTGAGTTGGTAGAACAAAAGGTAGATGCCATGGTAATTATTGCAGTGGATGCTGTTGCAGCAGCTCCCATCGTCACTATTTGCAAAGAAGCGCATATCCCCTTGCTTGCTTACGATCGATTGATACTGGATGCTCCTTTGGAATACTACATTACATTTAACAGCATTCAGGCAGGCGAACTTATGGCGGCAGCCGTGGTCGATCGTCTGCCAAAGGGAAAAATCCTCTATCTGGGCGGCCCTCCGGACGATCATAACTCCGTGCTGATTCGTCAGGGGGTATTCAATGTATTGGATAAGCAAAAGCGGCATTATGAGGTAACTTCCACCCAGGTAATTTCCTGGACGGAGTTAGATGCCTATCTCACTATAAATGATGTTTTGGCGAACGATAAAGCTATTCCTGATGCCATTATTTGTGCCGCAGATGTGCTAACCCGGGGTGCATTGGCTGTAATGGATGAGCAAAATACCCTTGGTAAAGTGCTTCTAACCGGGCAGGATGCCGAGCTAGACATATGCAGGAGCATTACACGCGACGAAGTGCTGGTAACCATCTACAAGCCCGGAAAGGAGCTTGCCTATCGGGCTGCCGAGGTAGTGGTAAGTATAGTTAAGAGTACGTACACCCCCCCTGAAGAAACTCTGTTTAATGGCATGGTGAAAGTTCCTGCCATTCTTTTACAGCCATCTCCGGTTACCCAGGAAAGTCTGGGTTCTACCGTTATTTCGGACGGTTACTATAGCGTAGATCAGGTATACTCCCGTAAACCAAAGTAGACCCGCTCATGCGCCAGGGCTCCAACTATTGGCTGCCATAGGCTCCGCCGCCCGGTGTTTGGATGAGTATTGCTTCTCCGGCTTCGAGAGTCAGAGAAATATTGCCATCGAGTTCGTGCAGCTGTTGCAGCTTGTCGATCCGAAATTGCTTTCCGCATTGCCCCGGTAAACCGCCATTCAGGCCATAGGGTGCTTCTTTTCGGTGTTGCGACAACAGGGTGAGGTTAACCGCTTCCAGAAAGCGAATCTGGCGTTCTACGCCAT
>QKEH01000052.1 GCA_003252385.1 Bacteroidota bacterium
TATTTGTTAATTCCCCAAATTCACTAAAATGGTCATTAAAATTTAGCTTTTCTTTTGTCTCATCCAATGAATTCTCATTCTTTTTCATTATGATAATCTGGTTCCAAAGCTTTTCAAAATAATTGTAACTGGTGATAAGTAATTGTTTATCATATATACTATTCATGCCACCATGACTTGGTATAATATACTTGAGTTCTACAGAATCACTCGTAAAGAATTCCAAGATACTCAACCAGTTTTTAATAATATCTGAAGGTGTATTTTTATCAATTTCCGTATGAGGAACCTGACCTTTATGAATAATTCCGCCTGTAAACAATATTTTTTCCTCAGGAATATGAATTACAATATCAGATGAAGAGTGTGCATATCCGTAATATATTAGTTTAATTGTTAAGTCTCCTAAATCTAAGGTATACACACTGTCAAAAGTGATATTAGGTGCAGTAATATCAACTCCTTTTGAATATTCAATTTGTAAATCTTCAAATTGTTTCTTTGAAGTAGTCATCCAGTCTGGAACATTCTCTTCATTTGGTATCGACTCGATAGTATTATTCAAATATTCGATTTGCTCAGAGCATAAAGCAAGTATACTGTTAAGGCTTAATTTATTTGAATCAACCTGCTTTGAATCTATGATATCGGATTTAAGGTTTTCGTGTCCAATTATAGATACATCTTTAAAAACGCTATTGCCTCCTAAATGACATAAATGCGAATGAGAATTTATTAAATAAATAAAATCATCGCTTCCAAATTCTTTAATCGCCGCTTTTTTATAGCACATAGTAGCTTCATGCGAAAAAGGTGCGTCTATCATTATTAATCCCTTTTGTGACTTAATGACCAAAACGTTTGTATTCCATAATCCACCCGTTAACAAAGCCACTTTCTCTGACAGTCGGTTTACCTCAATATTGAATTCAACTTGAGCATTTGTTCGTTGTAAATTTGCTGCTGTGAAGATTACTAGTAGTAAAAATGTTTTCATATACTTTTATTTAAGAGTGATTTGGACTAAGTTCTGAGGTAATAGCATGTAACATATTCGGAAAACCCAAAAATTATTACCCTTAATCCCTCAAAGGAATTGTTGGATTTTCCTTTGTACTCCCTTTAAGGTCGGGAAAAATAAAGAGGAAAATCAGAACAATTTTAAATCGGTTAAAGTAGCATCAGAAATTAATTCCTTGATAGGGGTTAAGCCCTTTCTGCTCGGCATATCGAACATCCTCAAAGCGCACTGTGCAGCTATCAACCACAGGAGCCTGTGCCAGAAAACCCACCTGAAAACCCGGTTCGGTTTTAAAGTTAAAATGCCGCACCACAAACCAATCTTTACCTTCTTCGGCATAATACAGCACCACCACATCACCCCCCTTCACCAATCGAAACTTCACACGGTTTCCCGGGATAAGCATTGAATTGCAGTCGTCTGAAATGTTGTGCGTCACTACTGTTACCACGCGAATGCGATTGGTGTAATCCTTTTCGAAGCACATTTTCATCCAGTTCATGCTATCGTTATAAAGAACCAATGCTCCGGCATCCCAGTGCCCGTCGAAACCCACCTCGAGGGTTGCAGTAAGATCAAAATCGGTTTGCGGCTGAAAGAGCAACATGGGCGCATTTTGTACATTGAAATCGCCGGCCGGAGAACGAAACATGTTGGTGTTTTTACCCGCTGTAATTTGTAGGGAATTAGCTCCCAATTCATAGTGAAGAGGAGTGTTCATCCATTCCAGGGTATACGGAATGACGGCCATAGAGCATCTCGATAAAGACTGCGCCTGCACTGAAGCCACTATGGCAAACATCAGTATAAGAAGGGTCCCATTTTTCATGTCATAAAAGTTTTTTTGTTTATGTAAGTACTTCGCAAAAGCTCTTCCTCCTGAGTATTCTATTATGCGGATGCTATCCATATGGAACTCACCGTGCAATCCGAATAATCGGATGAAAGCCTATAATTTTGTAAACTTTACCCTGTAGACGCCATCTGTCGAGCTTAATACCAGAATGTATTGCCCGGCAAGGAGCCCGGCAACATCCAACATTCCGGACACATTCCGACCCTCCATAACTCGAATGCCATTCAGGGAATACACGTCGGCATGGAACAGACTCAAACCCGGTTCAATAGTAAGCTGCCCATTGGCCGGATTGGGATAGATACGCACCAGATCGGCTGATTTGCCTGCAAGCGCCGAATACCGGTCGCCCGAGGTGCCCAGGTAGGTGGCCTGGCAATCGATTACTGAAAAATGCCAATACTGACGGAAGGTACATCCCGCCGGACAGTCGCCCCAACCCAGAGAAAAATCGATAAAAGCAGTATCGTTCCTATGGGTAATGTGCAGGTTTGGGCCATCGCCCACGGCCGTTCCCCACAGCTCAATATTTCCCAATCCTTCGATTTGTTCCAGCGAATCGGCCAAAGGCGCCAGGTTCAGGTACTGGTTGGTATGCAAATAGGCCACAGTTTTTCCGTTTACCCGGAAATAACTATGCAAACGAAAACCGTAGCGGTACACCAACGAGTCGAACGCCGGCAAACCGGAAACCAGACTGTCCTCCAGAAAATCCCTCACCCAGGAATAGGTGGTATCCATTTCGATGGCCAGTTCGTTACATGGCACACTCGGAATTGCATGGATGGAATAAACCGTAAACAAACTATCGACCCGGTTGGTGCCCAGGTTATAGACTGCCGAAAGTTCGCCCATACAGGATTGAACCCGGTCATCGGAGAGAATAATGCTATCGGCATAGGGGTCGGCAGGTGACTGAAGTAGTTCCCGCTGCACCAGCAATCGGGCATCGTTCTGGTAATTGGTTTCAATAAAGGACGATACCGGGCAATCGGAAGCTTGTGCTAAAAAACCTTTAAGAACAAGCAGGAAAATGAACCACTTTTTCATACTGATGTTGTTTTAACGGATTATATATGGAGTAACTAAAGTTAAGCATTTCCCCGAGAGCCATTGATGAAGGCCGCTACTTCACCGCATTGAGTGAAGTAGTGCCTCGTTCAATAAGCCATTCTGGTGGCTTACGGTACTGAGCAACCCCTTTGACAACTCAGTACAAT
>QKEH01000148.1 GCA_003252385.1 Bacteroidota bacterium
TAATCGATTTCAGGTGCAACTTTTTGGTGGTCAGCAACGGAAAACCATCCTCCAGATTGAAACGCATTTGGTAACCAAAAACGCCTTGGGTACCTGTGCCGGTGCGGTCGGTTCGCAACTCTCCATGGTTCAGTACGTGTTGCACTAAGTCCTGATATTGTTTCATTGACAGTAAATTAAATCGTAAGTAATCAACAGATTCCGGGCTGCCACCTCATCGCTACGCTGGCAGGAGCTCCCCGGAAGTATAGCAAAAAGAATACTATCGGGCCGAAGGTCTTTGAGGATTCTCTTTGCACCTCGGCTCAGAGAAACCTGATACCCGGAGGCGGAAACTTTGAATCTCGGAAAACAGTCCATGCAAAACCAGTTTCTCGTGATCTTCACTACCCAGTCGGTTTTCGTAACCCGGAAAGAACATCTGACTGCAAAATTATCAAACTGACTGCCCTGGCATACGTTTTCCTGTTTTTTTAATTAAAATGATTTTAACAATCCCGGCCGGAGGGCATTTATTACCGGAAGAACAGTATCTTTAACCTTTTATTATACGCTGTATAGCAATAACTAACCAACCATGAATACCGGATTACGATACACCCTTATTGCTCTGGGTGTGATTCTGGCAGCACTCACACTGTGGTATTTTATCCATATCGTGGCCTACATTCTTATTTCGGCTGTTTTGGCACTCGTAGGGCGTCCGGTGGTCGAATTTTTAGGCAAACTCCGAATCGGGCGATTGAACATACCAAAAGCCATACGCGCGGCTGTGGCTCTGTTACTGATGTGGTTAGTCCTGGGCGCTTTTTTGCGGATTTTTGTCCCCTTGCTTTCCGATGAGGTGAACAACCTGTCGAACCTCGATACCCAGACCTTACTGGAATCGTTGCAGGAACCCATACACACTCTGGAGCACTTGGTGCAGAAGTATAAAATTTCCGGATTCGAAAACTTTACCGTCCAGAATTTTCTGACTGAAAAAGCCATGACGATTTTCAATGCCGAGTTTTTTCAGTCCATCTTCGGTTCAATTGCCGCCCTGTTGGGTAATATTTTTATTGCTTTTTTTTCCATTTCCTTCATTACCTTCTTCTTTCTTCGCGATGAGCGCTTATTTGTTGCAGGAGTTCTGATTCTGGTGCCCGATAAACACGAGGATGCCTTTAAGCACGCCATGCATTCGACCCGTCAGCTGTTGATGCGCTATTTTATCGGAATATTGGGACAAATTACCGGAATCTTTATTTTGCTAACCATTGGCCTTACCCTGGCCGGAGTGGGCTTTACCCACAGTCTTCTCATTGCCATTATTGCCGGGTTGCTGAATGTAATTCCTTATGTTGGGCCTTTCATTGGCGCAGCCATCGGAGTCATCATGGGGGTTACCGCCCATCTTGACATGGACTATTATACCCAGCTTATGCCTTTGGTGGGATGGATTATTGTCGTATTTATCGGAGTACAGCTGGTGGATAATTTTGTTTTTCAACCGTTTATCTTTTCCAGTTCGGTCAACGCTCACCCACTCGAAATATTCATCTTGCTTCTGGTGGCCGGTTCTCTGGCCGGAGTGGGAGGAATGATTCTGGCTATACCGTGCTATACCGTAGTAAGAGTATTTGCCAAAGAGTTCTTTAATAAATTCAAAGTTGTTAAAAAGTTGACTAAAAATATAGATTAGTTGGAAGTGCAGAAGCCTATATTTACAGGATATATGATGAGGAAACTTTGGATTATACCGATCGTTATTTTGTTCTGGCCGGCCATGGGGTCGCTTCGGGCTATCGATTTTGACTCGGACTACTATGCCGACGATGCCTGCACCATGCGTCCCATCAGCTTCTGGCTGACTGAACCCGATACAGCGGCTACGGTAATCTGGAAGTTTGGCGATAATCCAAACGATTCACTCGTTGCCGGCACCTCTGACATCGTATCGCACGAATACCTGCAATCAGGCACCTACTCTGTTACAGCCATCATTGGCGACAACGTGGATGCCCTGACCAAAACCGGCTATACCATTGAGCGTACGGTACGTGCCAATTTTCAGATCGAAAATTACGCACCCTTAAACTATCGCGTTGTTCCAACGGATGCCATAAGCGATGCGTCCGCAACCTACCGGTACCAGTGGAATTACAAGGATGCCGTTACCGGTTTGGTACAAGGAATTGAATCGATCAATGTTGCCGGAGGTCAAATTACCCGGGCCATTGACTCCGTGCAGTTTGATCCCGGCACCTATACCATTACCCTTATTGTGGATAAGCAGGCGGCCAACTTTTGCAGCCATTCATTTAGTCGCGATTTGGTCGTAAGCGCCCCCAACCTGGCGCATTATTTTACCACCGATACCACCGAGGGTTGTACCCCCCTGGATGTAAATTTCCGCATCAATCCGGCCACCCTGTTAATGGATACCGTAAGAAGTATCCGCTGGAACTTTGGCAATGGCCCTACCCTAAAAACCAAAGTAGCCGATACCACCATTACCTATCCCAATGGAGGCTATTATGATGTAAGTATGTCCATCGAGTCGACAAACGGTTCTATGGAAACGATTGAACTGCCTAACTACATTCACGCCTATCACACTGTGAGTGCTGAATTCCGGGTTGATGAGTTCGATGCTGATTATACCTTTCGCATGGTACCAACGGATACCCTGCCAAACGACAGTATCGACCGGTTTTTTCACTGGACGTACCTCACCTTGCCCGATAGCAGTTCGTATGTCCGTGATACCGATCGGGTGAATTTTACCAATCAGAGGAATGCCATTGATACCCTTCAGTTTGAAGCAGGCAGTTACCTGGCCGATTTAGTGGTGATTGATTCTGCAAATCAATGCGTGTCGCACTTTTCCAAAATGGTAGTAGCCCGGGAAAAGATCCAGGTGCCCAATATTTTTCTTCCTGGCGAAGGGCAGCAGTACATTATCGATCCGCAAAACATTGCCACAGTATTGCTGTTCAAAGTATTTAACCGATACGGTACACCCATATTTTCGCAAACGGCACCCATCATTCAGTGGGATGGGCGAGCCAGCAACGGCACGTACATCAGCGATGGCGTATACTTCTACACCCTGGAAGCCACTGTCGGCGATCCGCTTGCCAAAATTGTGCAGAAGGGCTTTATACATATCTATTAGGTCGAATTTCGAATCCATACTATCCGGTATTTTTGCATCTGCGCTTTGTACTCCCTGTCTGGCGCGTTTTTTATTGTGAATGTTTTGATGTAATTTCATGGCTCTGTCAATACCGAATGGTAGATGATAGGGTGAAAACTTGCTCGTATTTCGAATGACGCACCGAACCAGGATGAAAGGCAACCCTATTAACAGGACACAACCTCCTCACGTCCTGTCTCCAATCCTTTGCAAAACAGGTCTGATCTGCCTGATGTTTGTGTTGATTTCCTGTGGACATGTTCACACATCCGAAAACCAGAGCCCTATTAGAGTACATTTTGATGATACTCCCTATAGCATGGATGCTTTTCAACTGATGAAAGCCAAGCGGCTGTTCTACGGGCTTATTCCCCTGGACCTTGGAACCCGGGCATGTGCCGATTGCCATTACGCCTCCTATATCGATACCTTAAACTGGAATCCTTCAGCTTTCGCCATTGCCGGGAGTTTTTCGGGGCGAAATGCCGAAGAGCTACTACAGACAGTGAATGCCCCCCCCGGTAAAGTGTTGGCCGAAGCCCATCAGGGCTATAACATATCCCGGGAGCAAGCGGTGTTATTGCAAGCCTATCTGGAAGAGTTGCATCAACATCCCTACCCCGAAAGGAAGCGTGTGATTACCCGATTGTTTCTGTTCCTGTTGGCCAACCTGTTGGGATTGTACGCCTTGCTCGATTTGCTGTGGTTGCGCCGGATACCGTATCGGGCAGTTCATCTGGCAATCCTGTTGGGCGTTACCGTCTACCTTTTACACACACTGATTATCGAGGGTATAAACATTGGGCGTCAGCAGGGATATGCGCCGGAACAAGCCCTGAAATTTTCCCATAAAATTCATTCCGGCGATAATAAAATGGATTGCCAGTATTGCCACAATCTGGCCGAACAGAGCAAAGTGGCTGGCGTTCCCGAAGCCGGTTTGTGCATGAACTGTCACCTGCTAATAGTGGAAGGCACCCGGTCGGGGAAGTTTGAGATTCGCAAAATAAGCGCTGCACTGGAAACCCAAACTCCAATTGCATGGGTAAAAGTGCATAACCTGCCCGATTACGTATTTTTCAGCCATGCACAGCATGTGGGAGTAGGCAAACTGAATTGTGCCGAATGCCATGGCCCGGTAGAAACTATGGATGTTGTAAAACAGCAGGAATCCCTGTCGATGGGGTGGTGCCTCAACTGCCATCGCACGCGGGCGGTCGATTCCGGCAATGCCTATTATCAGCACGACTCCAGCTTCATCAAGGCCATCCAAAATGAACGACTGGATTCGGTGCAGGTAGCCGCAATGGGTGGCACCGATTGCATGAAATGCCACTATTAATAAAATACCCGGCAATACGCGACACTATGAAGAAACTGTGGACCAGTCTGGCGAACTACCCTCCGAAGAACGACCCGGAAGCGGCAAAAGCTGTCGGCACTTTGGTGCGTCGCGATCCGGACTGGGATGAATTTCTGGACGACAACACCCTTGAAGCGACTACCTCGCGTCGCGATTTTCTTAAACTTTTCGGCTTCAGTATCGCCACGGCAGCAGTGGCCGCCAGCTGCGAACAACCCGTGCGCAAAGCCATCCCCTACCTGATACGCCCCGATGAAATAACCCCCGGGAAGGCCAGCTACTATGCCTCCACTTTTGCCGATGGAGCCGATTACTGTAGTGTGCTGGTAAAAGTTCGCGATGGCCGCCCCATAAAGATAGAAGGAAACCCCCTCTCCGCTATTACCCGGGGAGGAACCTCGGCAAGAGTGCAGGCTTCCGTACTCAACCTGTATGATGAAGCCCGCTACAAACACCCGCTGATATCTGGTAAGCAAGCGGATTGGGAACAATTGGATAAAGAAGTTACAGCCTCCCTCGATGCTTTGAACCGGGCTGGCCGAAAAGTGGTTTTGCTGACCGCCTCGCTGGTAAGTCCTTCCTCTCTGAAGCTTATTGAGGAGTTTCAGCAAAAATTTCCGGTAGTAGCGCATTGTACCTACGATGCTGTGTCGTATTCGGCTATGCTGGAGGCCAATCAACGGGTATTTGGACTGGAGCTAATACCTTCTTATCGGTTTGATAAAGCCCGGCTGATAGTAAGTTTTGGAGCCGATTTTCTGGGAACCTGGCTGTCGACCGTGGAATTCACCCGCCAATATGCCGAAGGACGAAGCCTTACCGAAGGGCAGCAATCCATCTCACGACACATTCAATTCGAATCCCGTTTGTCGCTTACGGGCAGCAATGCCGACGAACGGGTTCTGCTCAAGCCTTCGCAGGAAAAACAAACCCTGACCGCCTTGTATAACCTGCTGGCTGCTCGTTTGGGGAAAGAGCCTTATGAAGATGTTCAAGCACCGGTTAATTTGGATATGCTTTCCCGGGTACTTCTGGAGAACCGGGGTCAGTCGCTGGTCGTATCAGGATCGAACGAGGTTTCGATACAATTATTGGTAAACGGAATTAACGCTCTGTTGGAGAACTACACGACCACCATTGACCTGGCCAACCCCTTTTTGATAAAACAAGGCAAAGATGCCGATATGGCCGGGTTTGTTTCCGATCTGGAAAACGGAAACCTGGGCGGGGTATTGTTCTGGGATGTGAATCCGGTGTACGATCATCCGCAGGGGCGCATGCTAAAAGAAGCCATTGAAAAACTGGAGCTGAGTGTTTCGCTGTCGGAAACTTGCACGGAAACTGCCGCTGCTTGTCGTTTCGTGGCTCCGGCCTCACATTATCTAGAGGCATGGGACGATGCTGCTGTTCGTCCGGGTAGCTTCTCACTCGCTCAACCTTGCATACGCCCTCTGTTCAACACCAGGCAACCCCAGGACAGCCTGCTTACATGGGCGGGCCATACGGCGGACTATCACGGTTACATCCGTCAATATTGGAAAGAGAATATTTACCCCGTCAGCGGGAAGGTAGATTTCGACACCTTCTGGAATACTGCTTTGCGCGACGGAGTATTTGTTACCAACCCCAATCCACTCCTTAGACCGGAATTTAATACGCAAGCTCTGGATGAAGTTTTACACGCACACCCTGCAGTAGAAGCCGGATTCGAGCTGGAACTTTATGAAAAAACAGCCATTGGTGCGGGCCGATACTCCAACAACCCCTGGCTGCAGGAACTGCCCGACCCCATAACCAAAGCCACCTGGGACAACTACCTGTGCGTGGCTCCCCGCGATGCAGCAGAACAGGGATGGACAGATGGCGACCTTTTACGCATTGATGACCAGATAACGCTTCCTGTACTGGTTCAGCCCGGACAAATGCCGGGCACCCTGTCGGCAGCAGTGGGCTATGGACGTGTAGTGGCAGGCCGCGTGGCCGAAGGGGTTGGGCAAAATGTGGCTCCCCTGATTCATCCGGATAACGGAATCCGGCAAAGATGGAATGTGGTTGCATCGATTCAAAAAGTTGGCCAGGGTTATCCCATTGCCCGAACGCAAACGCACACTTCCATGGAAGGTCGGGACATCATTCGGGAAGCCTCACTGAGGGAGTTCCTGAAGAATCCATCGGCCGGTAACGAAATACAGGCTAACGCCGAAATCCAACGCGCTACTCTCTATCAACAGTACGAGTACAAAGGGCATCATTGGGGGCTGGCCATTGACCTGAACAAATGTACCGGCTGCAGCACCTGCCTGGTGGCCTGTTCGGCAGAGAACAACGTGCCGGTGGTGGGAAAAGAGGAAGTACTCAGGGTACACGAGATGCACTGGATACGCATTGACCGTTATTATGAAGGATCGGCAGACCAACCCCGGGTTTACCGCCAGCCTGTTTTGTGCCAGCATTGCGACAATGCACCCTGCGAAAACGTTTGCCCGGTGGCGGCTACCAATCACAGCAACGAAGGGCTGAATCAAATGGCCTACAACCGGTGTATCGGCACCCGCTACTGCAATAACAACTGCCCCTACAAGGTACGCCGTTTCAACTGGTTCGACTACACCATGGCCGATTCTTTTAAGGGCAATACCCGGGATCCGGCAGGAATGACCCACGACCTGAAACGAATGGTACTGAACCCCGATGTAACGGTACGTTCCAAAGGGGTAATTGAGAAATGCTCGTTCTGTGTGCAGCGCATTCAGGAGAAAAAACTGGAAGCCAAGCTGGAAAACCACCCACTGGCTGATGGCGAAATTCAGACAGCCTGTCAGCAGGCCTGTCCGGCCCGCGCCCTGGTTTTTGGCGACCTGAACGACAAAGACAGTCAGGTGTTCCGCATGTTTTCCGATCGGCGGAAATACCATCTGTTGGAGGAACTGAACACGCTGCCTTCGATTGGCTATCTTACCCGGATCAGCCATCGGGGCGAAAAGAGCATACTGAGTTGATCCACTTTAACCCCCGAAAGAAATCATGAAAGAATCGCCTCTACGCGAACCTTTGCTAATCGGTGAAAAAAGTTACGCCATCATTACTGCCGATATTACGGCGCCGATCCGGCAAAAACCACACAAATTGTGGTTTGCCGGCATCACCCTATCCTCGTTATTGGCAGGAATAGGGGTGTTTGCCATGAGCTTGACGGTTTGGCAAGGTACCGGCCTGTGGGGAATTAACCGCACAATTGGCTGGGGCTGGGCCATCACCAACCTGGTTTGGTGGATTGGAATCGGGCATGCGGGCACTTTTATTTCGGCCATACTTCTGCTATTCCGGCAAAAATGGCGAACCAGCATTAATCGTTCGGCCGAAGCCATGACCATTTTTGCTGTTATGTGTGCCGGTATATTTCCCCTGATTCACATGGGGCGTTTGCCTCTGGCGCATTACATACTTCCGTATCCCAACACCCGCGGGGTATGGGTGAATTTCAACTCCCCGCTGTTATGGGACGTCGTGGCCATAAGTACCTACCTGCTGGTTTCGGTGCTTTTTTGGTACATGGGTATGATTCCCGATTTGGCTACTTTACGCGACCGTGTGAAAAATAAGTATTTACAACCCCTCTATAAATTTCTCAGCCTGGGCTGGACCGGATCGGCCCGTCATTGGTCGCGGCACGAATCGATGAGTTTGGTCTTAGCCGGTTTGGCAGCACCACTGGTGTTATCAGTGCATTCCATAGTGAGTTTCGATTTTGCCACCTCGGTAATTCCCGGCTGGCATACCACAATTTTCCCACCCTATTTTGTGGCAGGAGCTATATTTTCAGGCTTCGCCATGGTACTCACCCTTATGCTCATTGCCCGAAAAGCTATGAATCTGGAAGATTACATCACCATTGGACACGTGGAATCGATGAACAAAATCATTATTGCCATGGGGTCGATTGTGGGCATTGCCTACATTACCGAATTGTTTATGGCATGGTATTCCGGGAGTATTTACGAACGCTTCGTTTTTTACAACCGAGCGATGGGCCCATATGCCTGGGCCTACTGGATTATGATGAGTTGCAACGTGCTGTGGCCTCAATTGCTTTGGTTCCGAAGGTTGCGGCGGAGCCTGGTATTCACCTTTATACTATCCATCTTTATCAACGTGGGGATGTGGTTCGAACGCTTCGTGATTGTAGTTACTTCGCTGCACCGCGACTTTTTACCCTCGAGTTGGTCCATGTATTCTCCAACCCCTATCGAAATTGCCATTTTTACAGGTTCACTGGGCATCTTCTTCACCCTCTTTTTGTTGTTTATCCGGTTTTTCCCGGTAATTGCCATAGCCGAGGTAAAAGGTATTCTGAAAACATCTTATGCCGGCTACCCAAAAAATGACCAGCTTCAATAATACGACCATGACCCAAGCCACTTATATAAAAGCGTACTATCGCGATGCAGACGCATTGAAGCGCGGTTTAGAGCATTTGAAGGCGAACGGAGTGGAAATTCTGGATGTACTCACTCCCTTTCCGGTTCACGGACTCGACAGGATTCTGGGCTATCGCCGGTCGTGGATTGGGAGGGTGGGGTTTATAGCCGGAGCTGTTGGAGCCATTACCGGGTTTTACTTTCAAACCTGGATTTTTACCAAATCTTACCCCCTGAATATCGGAGGTAAACCTTTCCTGTCCGTGCCTTCTTTTGTTCCTGTCACCTTCGAGCTTTCGGTGTTGTTCGCAGCCTTTGCCATGGTCATTGCTTTCCTCATCCGCTCCAAACTGAGCCCGGGTCAGGCTCCCATTATTCACAACGAACGCATTACCGACGACCTCTTTATGGTACTGGCAGGTGCCGGAGTCAATCCGACGGAAGCAACATTGGCCGATCTTATCGGGTTTTTCAAGGACAGTGGAGCAGAAGGCATCCTGGTAAAAGACGATTTAAATACTGCAAAAAATTACTAATGAATAAACCATTTCTGATTTCGGCAAAATACAAAATACCCCTTTTGTCCTGTATGGCCATCGGTTTGGTGAGCATGGCGTATGCCCTCTTTGGGGAGCCGGATCACGGAGTCCGGTTTTGGGCAAATTTCCATCTGAATACGGTATGGTTAATTACCATTGCCCTGTGCGGAATGGTTTTTATCGGATTGCATTCCCTGGGCAAGTCAGCTTGGCAGGTGGCCATTCAACGTGTTCCCGAGGCCATGGCCTTGTTTGTGCCGGTGGGGGCAGTGCTGTTCCTGATTGTGCTTGCCGGCCTTTGGCTGGGGTGGCATCAGCTTTTTCAATGGGCACACCCTCATGGCGATGCCCTTCTTGAAATGAAAAAAGCCTATTTGAACCTACCTTTTTTCAGCATTCGTTCGCTGGGGTATCTGGGAGGTTGGATTTTTTTTGTGCTCTGGTGGAGACGGCTTTCCCTACAACAGGATAAGCAGGCGGATGTGAACCTGTTTCGGAAGTCGGAGAAGGTGGCCGGAGGGTTTATGGCTTTTTTCGCACTGTCCGGCTCCATGATGGCCTGGGATTGGTTGATGTCGTTAGACCCACATTGGTTCAGTACCCTATACGGCTGGTATGTTTTCTCCGGAATGCTGGTGAGCGGGGTGGCGGTACTGGCTTTGTTGGTAATTGGACTGCGAAAAGCCGGTTATCTGCCCGGGGTTCATGCGGAGCACCTTCACGACCTGGGTAAGTATGTGTTTGCCTTCAGTATCTTCTGGACGTACTTGTGGTTTTCGCAGTACATGCTTATCTGGTACGGGAACCTGCCCGAAGAAACCGTGTATTTCCGGCAACGCCATCAGGAGTTCAATGTCTTGTTCCTGGGCACCGCAGCAAGTAACTTTCTGATTCCCTTTTTGGGACTTATGACGCGTAATGCCAAGCGAACACCCTGGGTTCTGGCTGCGGTTTGCGGAATGGTACTTTGCGGGCATTGGCTGGATTTCTTCCTGCTTATTATGCCCTGCACCTTGGGCGGCCAGGCCGAAGTCGGCCTTATCGAAATCGGAATGATGCTTGGGTTTGCCGGCTTGTTCCTGTGGGTTGTGCTCCGGGCTTTATCGAAAGCGGCTTTGGTTCCGGTTAATCATCCCTATTTAAAAGAGAGCAATGCATATAAAACCCCATATTAACCCAATGAAAATGCCATTCCTCCGCATGGGTAAAAGGTGTATTCTTCATCCACTGGTCTGGCTTCTGTTCGCAGAGTTGATGCCTGCATGCGACCGCGATAACAACCACCCGGGATATACCTATTTCCCCGATATGACGTATTCCAGAGCCTATGAATCATACAGCGAAAACCCCAATTTTACTGACCACTCCGGTTTTAGGGAGCCAGTGGAAGGAACCGTACCCAGGGGGTATGCCCCATTGCCCTACACCAAGGATCTCGAAGACCGCGACCGTGCCGGCAGAGAGCAGTTCAACCCGGTGGCCTCCACCGATGCGAACCGGCTGCGAGGCAAGGTAGTGTTCGAAAGAATTTGTTTGCAGTGCCACGGGCTCAAAGGCGATGGACAAGGGTATTTGTATACCAGTACTTTGTATCCCTTTCCTCCGGCCTCACTGATCAACGAAAAAGTGAAGGCCCTCCCTGATGGAGCGCTGTTCCATACTATCACTTATGGTTTCGGGGTTATGGGAGCCCATGGCGGCATAGTCCCAACGGAGGATCGCTGGAAGATAATCTTGTATCTGCGACATCTTCAAACACAACCCTAACCCTACCCGGAAACCGCTTTTTTATAAGATGGTGATCATCGATGGATACCCGACAATCATCTGGGCTATAGCCTGAAGAGCGTATCATGGAGTTGCATTCCCGGTTGAATGCAACCAAACCGCACCCTGCATCCTCACTGCCGTAAATTACGCTGACTTCTCTCGCGCGGTGATAGTTGCCCAGGATTCACAATTAAACCCGACTTTTAGGTAACGTAAACCAAAACATACTACCTGTTCCCGGTTGGCTGCTTACATGAAGGGTTCCTCCGTTTTTGCGCACAAACTCATCGCACAGCAGGAGCCCCAGCCCGGTACCGGTTTCGTTTTGGGTGCCCGGAG
>QKEH01000006.1 GCA_003252385.1 Bacteroidota bacterium
AGTTTTACCCTTTCCGGCTGGGGATACAAACACAAAAGCACTCGATCCGAAAGTATTGCAGTAGATGTAATGCTGCTGTCCCTGACCGGATTCGGCACTCAGCAGACGGTTGGTTTCGGGTTTTCCGGTTGTGTCAATAATCAATTCGTACGGTTGCAATATTCCCCGGGCATTTGCTTCCGTCAGAAATACGTTGTGCAGGCGGTAGTCTATCATAGGGTTCAATTCCCTGAGTTTTTCACGGGAAATGATTGCTTTCTGTTTTCCTAGATCGAGGTTGCCATAAAGATGTTGTACCGATAAATCCTGCTCCTGAACCTGGGCGTTATCGCTGATTCCGACACAGCCAATCCCCAGAGACGCCAGGTTCTCCAGGATGGCAGCACCCTTGCCCCCTGCACCTACCACCAGTACCCGGGCTTGTTTAAGTCGTTCCTGGCTGTTTAGTCCTATTGGCGAATGCACTATCTGGTGGGTATACCGGCGTATTTCTTTAACACTAAGTACACTGGATGTTATTGGATTCATGGAGCCGGTCATAGAGCGTTGCTTCAGTCGGTTGAGGGTTGTGATCAGGCAAAGATAACGATTTTGCGTTGCTGTGCGTGGATCGGGATAGTGTATTTCGGAGGCATCAGGAGCGATGGGGAAATCTTAAAATTCAAATAATATACGGATAACACAGGCAGCATACCTTTGGATAAATAAATGCTAAAGCTATGCACACACCTTACCAGCAAATGGTCCTTAATAACGATGGATTAATTCCTGATTATACCTTCAGCAATTATACCCGCGACCCGTTTGTCGAGGAAGAATCTCTCCCGCAAATCGGTATTGTAGTGCAAAACAGTATCGACCGGATTGACCTGAAATAGAGAACAGACTAAACCGGGCGATCGTTGTGCTGATAGCAGCGCACCCAGTCCACCTCCATACGGTCGGGCAGGGCACCTTCCAGCTCTTTTTGCAAACCGGTGCTAAATACCACATACAATTCCTCCTGGGGTACGCCTTTGGTGGTATGGGCTACTTCAAGACCGTTGATCTTCCAGATTAACTGATCTGGAGTCCATTCCAGAGTATAAATAAAGAAGTCGCTTGCGTTGCGAATTTGGCCCTGCCTCGTCTTTTTACAAAGCGCTGCACCGAGGACAGGTTTCGGGCATCGCCCCACGAATTTCCCAAACACAGCTTCCGGTTGGCTTTTACCACATCAATATGGGGTACCATGGTTTTACCTACCATCCAGAAGGCTTGTAGTAGATCGGGTTGATGGCTTACTTTCAGTTTGGCTTCAAAAATACCATACCGCTGCCGGAAACTTTTAGCCGAATTGATCAGACCCGAGGTATAATCAAAGTTTCGGGTGGAAAATCCATATCTGGCATCCCACGACTTGCCTTTTACCGATTCCTTTTGGGTTACCAGATGCAGGCGTCCGTTTTCCAGAATAATATTACTTCCGTCGGTTACCAGATGCTTGTCGATACTCAGGGAGTAAGTGTCTTTAAGCATTTTATCGCCCCAGTAGTATCGGGTCAGCCACTTGCTGGTATCCAGTTTGGATTCTGAAAATTCATCGGAGAAGGTGAGGTTCCATGTCCTATGCCAGGCAAATCGCTTATGGTTGATGGCTTTATGGTACCAAACAATTTTCTCCGACTTTTTGGCCAGTTCGTAATCCTGTACCAGTTCGTATTCAGGAGACTCAGCCCAACGTTTTTTCGGCGATTTCAAACAGTATTCTTTGAATTTTACACAGGCATCGCCGGTAATGTAAGCTTCGGTTTCTTCAAAATACTGAATTCGTTCCGATCCGTCAAGTGCCAGGAAATTCTTCAACTCCTTCGATGTGCCGAATTTTTGGTAAAATGCGATATCGGCCGACTTTTTCAACTTCAGGTACTCCTGCAGCTGGGTAAACTCCGGGGTGTTCTTAAATGTTTTTGATTCTATGGCTTTGCGTTGGCGTTTAAAATCGTCGGATTGGATAAATTTTTCCAGATCAACAAATGCCTCAAGCTCCGGACTGTCCTGCAGGCTCTCATATTGGGCACGTAACGGCGATGTCTGCATTTTTTGGAAAGCCTTGTAGACTTTGGTCTTTTTCAAGGTCTGTAAATCTGTAAGCTGCCGGAATTCTTCACTTCCCAAACGTTCGGACTTGGACAAACTGTTCCACTTTTCCTGAAACGCAGCCGAGTTGGTAAGCTGTTCCAGTTTTTCTATGCGGGCTGCGAGATCTTCCTGAACGGCCTTTTGATATAAAGGGTATAATTTATGGCGGGTAAATGCGAAGTAGGATTTTATGGGGTCGGAGGATTTTTGTTTTTGGTACTGATCCAGCGTTTTGGCCAAATCCGACTGGGCAAATTTAACTTTGGCAGGAAGCGATGCGGCTGCCTTAACTGCTATGAAGGCTTCGGAAAGAGTGTAAGCTGCTAATTCGTTGTACCGGGCCAAAACTTCCGAATTTTCCACTTCTCTGAAATGTTTCAGCGATTCGGAGTTCTTAATTTTATAGTAAAGTTTGATATCGGAAGCTTTTTTCAGCTGCTGATACTCCTTTTCTTTTGGATAGTCATCGGTGTTTTTATACCTCAGGTCGATAATGTCTTTCTTTTTCGTAAGAAATTCTTCGGAAGTCACTTGGGCTTCAAGGGCATGGAATTCACGAAGCTCCTTGGAATGTTTAAATGCCAGAAGCTCCTGAAATTCTTCATGTAACTGATTCATCCGGCTCTCGTAATCGCCTGTTTTAGGGAAGAGTCCAAGTAATGCTCGTATACCAGCCATTTAGTAGTTTTGAAAGGTTGCTTTATTAAACACGGTAAGCAGCTAAAGATTGTATAAAGAAATAAATTTCTGTACTAAAGATAAAAAAATCTAATTGAAACTTATCAATTGCTTGTTTCTTTGCGATGCAATACAGGCTCGTTCTACGTATTTCGGTTACTACAGGTTTCTGTCAGGATTGGGCGAGGAATTGTTCGGCATAATCTTTTAAGGCATCATAATTTTGTCTTTGCATACAATGGAAATGCTTTTTTGGGCATTGGGCAAAACCAATTTTCGAACAGGGTCGGCACTTCAGCATTTTTACCTCAAAAATGGATGATCCTTCACCCGGTAGATATGGATACATTCCCAACTCGGGCACCGTGTTCCCCCATACCGAAATAATCCTTTTCTGAAAAGCTGCAGCAATATGCATGAGTCCGGTATCGGGAGTAATAATTAGTGAGGACTGTTGAACAATAGAGGCCGATTGGTGTAGCGAGAGCTTTCCAACCAACGAGAACACCCTGTTGCGCTGAATGCCGTTCATAATTTCAGCGGATTTGGCGGCATCCTCCTTTCCTCCAAGCAGGATCACATCATGCCTTAACCCATTGATAAGACCAATCATTTGTTGGGCAGGTATTTGCTTGGTATAATGGCCGCCCCCAACCACAAAAACCACATAATTTACTGGATTTTCAGGAATCCATTCTGCTAGAGTTAATTTTTCTGCTGCGGGCAGGTAGTATTCAAGCCCCTTCCCATCGTTTTGAACACTAAAGGTTTTCAGCGTTGCCAGATACCGTTCCACAATATGGATATTGGGTAAACGATTTTTCTTGAAATTGACCAGCAACCATTTTTCCCAATTCAATTTATTGAAGGAAAAGGAGAGCAGTCGTAATGCGCGCTTAATGCGTAGGCTTCTTAAATTATGGTGTAAATCAATGATGTAGTCAAATTTTTCAGCGCGTAATTCGCGGATAAGTGAAGCAAAGTCAGACTTCAAGGTAAATATCCTGCTGATGTGGGGGTTTTCTTGCAGAATGGGGGCGTACTGTTCCTTGGTGAGATAACAGATTTCGGCATCTTCAACCTGCTCTTTAAGGCAACGCAATAGCGGTGTGGTGAGCACAATATCGCCGATGGAACTAAAGCGAATGACCAGAAATTTAACCATGAAATCAGATTTTCTACGGGTGCAAAGATACTATTCGTAGCGTATCTTCTTAAAGAATAGCAATAAATCGAACCAGCAGGCGTCACTGGCTTCGGTGCTATCCCATAGCATCTTTGCCCCGTGGGCACCCTGTTTCGTTCCGGGAGTGAAGTAGTGTACCAACGACGAAGGCACATCCTGCATCAGCTGTTCAATAAATTTTATCTCGGAGTTGTTGGCCGAAATAAAGACCGGCACATCGAGTGCCTGCAACTGATCCTTAACAATTCGTGCAGGCCTGAAATATTCGCCGGGGCTGAATGCAATTACCGCCTTGATACTATTGGTTTTACTGGCACGCATCAGGCATAGCGAAGCTGAAAAAGAACTGCCAACCAGCACCACATCTTTAGTATTATAACGTTGTACAAATTGCATTGCAGCGCCAATTTCTTGATCGGCATCCAGCAAATTGCGGGGTTTGTTCGTCTCGCGGGCTTTCTGCGCAGTTTCGTTACTGATATAATTCATTTTGCTGCCAACCCGCATATCGACTACCAGACAATTGTATTGGAGTTTTTGCAAACGGGGAGCCACTTCGGAATATTCACCCCTGCTGCCTTCGGCTTGATGGAAAAGCAGCACAAAGGGTTGGCTGTAATCCTCCAGGTACAAGTCGGCGGTAACTTTTAAACTATCTTCGGTATAGAAGCTAACCTTTTGCTGGCCACAGAGACTAGGTACAAACAGAACAAGGAATATCCCTATGGATACTCCTTGTATGACAGTTCGTTTTTGATGTGCTATTGCAAAGCGCGTTCCGGTGCGTTTACCACCCGTTGTAAATCTTTCGGGCACTTTAATCATGAGAGCCTGTGTAATGAAGTGTTTCAATGCAATTAGACCATATCGGCCAATACTATTATTTTATTTTTTTTCACTTCAATAACGCCTCCGTCAATGGCAATTGACTGAGAGGAACCATCATATCCTTGAATTCTCACCTGTCCTTTGATGAGGGTCGAAATAATGGGTGCGTGATTGAGCAAGACGGTGAATTGCCCTTTGCTGCCGGGAACCACTATGGTTTTTACTTTTCCCGAAAACAGTTTTCGCTCTGCTGTTAGTATCTCAAGTTCCACGATGGTAGGTATTAATTTTTCTTGGTTTCAGCCAGAAGTTTTTCTCCTTTGGCAATGGCATCGTCAATATTACCCACCAGGTGGAATGCGGCTTCGGGGTACTGATCCACTTTTCCGTCAATAATCATATTAAACCCTTTGATGGTGTCCTCGATGGATACCAATACACCGGCCATACCGGTAAATTGCTCGGCTACGTGGAATGGCTGCGACAGGAATCGCTGTACCCTGCGGGCACGGTGTACCACGAGTTTGTCCTGTTCCGAAAGTTCGTCCATACCCAGAATGGCAATAATATCCTGAAGTTCGTTGTAGCGTTGGAGTAATTCTTTCACGCGTTGTGCGGTGCGGTAATGCTCTTCACCAACTATATTCGGAGTCAGAATCCGCGATGTAGAATCCAACGGATCCACTGCGGGGTAGATACCCAATGCAGCAATCTTTCGACTGAGAACGGTGGTTGCATCGAGGTGGGAGAAGGTCGTGGCAGGAGCCGGGTCAGTAAGGTCGTCGGCAGGCACGTAAATGGCTTGAACGGAAGTGATGGATCCGCGATTGGTGGAGGTAATACGTTCCTGCATAAAGCCCATTTCCGTGGCCAGGGTGGGTTGATAACCTACGGCAGATGGCATCCGGCCCAACAGAGCAGATACTTCCGAACCAGCCTGAGTGAAACGGAAAATATTGTCTACAAAGAAGAGGATATCACGTCCTCCGCTTTTTTCATCTCCATCGCGAAATGCTTCGGCAACAGAAAGCCCGGAGAGGGCTACGTTGGCACGTGCGCCAGGGGGTTCGTTCATCTGGCCGAATACCAGTGTGGCTTGCGACTCTTTCAGTGCTTTCTGATCCACTTTATCCAGTTCCCATTTACCCTGTTCCATTCCTTCTTTGAAGGCTTCGCCGTATTTAATAACACCGGACTCTATCATCTCGCGTAGCAGGTCGTTTCCTTCTCGGGTACGTTCACCCACTCCAGCAAATACCGAAAGGCCCGAGTAGCGTTTGGCAATATTGTTGATCAACTCCATAATAATAACGGTCTTTCCAACACCGGCACCTCCGAACAGTCCGATTTTTCCACCTTTGGAGTATGGCTCCAGCAGGTCAATCACCTTTATTCCCGTAAAAAGTACTTCCGTTTCGGTCGAGAGGTGTTCGAATTGGGGCGGTTTGTTATGGATACTGTATCCGTTTTGTTTATCAAGCTGGCCTAAACCGTCAATGGCATCTCCGGTTACGTTTAACAATCGTCCCCGAATCTGATCGCCGATGGGCATTCGAATTGCACTTCCAAGAGCACGCGCTTCCAAACCCCGCTGCAGTCCGTCGGTGGAATCCATTGCGATAGCACGTATGGAATTCTCACCGATATGCTGTTGGCATTCCACAATCAGTTTATCGTCCTTCTCTTTGAGTATTTCCAGTGCATCATGTATTTTGGGTAGTTCCGATCCCGATTTTTCAAAACTAATATCTACAACAGGTCCAATTACCTGGGTTACAACTCCGATCAGTTCAGTCATTTTTCTTAAAATTTAATCATAGTAAAGCAAAGCTAGTACAAAATTATACCATTGATAATAAAGTTAGCTAAAAAGCGTAAATCCTCAAAAAAAACTTTGATCCCAAGTTGCCTGAACTACCTGCCGGGCATTCGGCAAATCCAATGCGCTTTTTAACCCTGCATTTGAGCAGTTTATCAGAGCGAAGAACAAAATTTGTCTTCTTTCTTTCAAGTTTAGTATATTAGCAGGCTATAATTATTTTTTAATCCATGTGCGCTTACCCGATAACAGCTCTTGATCGAAGTATTCATGCTGCTTGTCAAGTTCCCAATGCATGTTGTAACCTTATTCGGTAATCACGTATAACCATGTTCATTCACTAAATTTTTTCAGGGATGCCCTTATGGAGAAGTTGATCTTTTTTGTTGATGATGACAAGATGATGCTGAATTTGATGGAATATACCTTCAAGTGCCGCGAAGGATTTCAGGTGATGTCCTTCTTCTCCGGGGAGGCTTGTGTGGACAATCTGGATAAAAACCCTGAATTAATTGTGTTGGACTATTACATGGGGGGCGACAATGATAATCAGATGACCGGACTGGATACCTTAAAGAAAATAAACGAAATTAGTTCCGACATTCCGGTAATTATCTTAAGCCGAGAGAAAGATACCGATACCATTGCTGAGTTTAAACGGGAGGGTGCGCTAAAATACGTGACTAAAGACGACTATTTTATTGACACGCTTATCGATTCCATCGAAGGCCATTTTGGCATGTAAACCACCCTGTAGGCCTTATTTATACTAAGGTTTCTTAATGGCTTTTTACCACGTGCAATATTTTTTTTTTATTCTGATAAATATTTCTACTTTTGCACGACTAAAAACGGGCGAAGTTGAAACTTGTAAATCAATATATTATCCCATTTTCTGGGCTTAAGGACGGATTTCACGAGTTTTTGTTCGAATTCGGGAAGAAGTTCTTTGAGGAGTATCCCGAGCTGGAAGTTTTTGATGGAGAGGTGATGGCAAAGGTGTTGTTCGAAAAAAAGACCACCATGCTCAACCTTGAGGTAGCAATTCAGGGTACCCTTCAGGTGCGGTGCGATCGCTGTTTGGAGTACTTCAATCTTCCGGTGAAACAGATTTCGCATCTGGTGGTCAAATTCGGTACGGATACCAGTATAGTAACCGATGAGATCTGGATCCTGCAAAGGGAAGCTTATGAGTTGGATCTGAAACAATATCTTTACGAAGGCATCGGGCTTTGCATACCTATCAAAAAGGTACATCCGGAGGATAAGGACGGGAAGCCCGGGTGTGATGAAGACATGCTTCGCTTGTTGGATTCCCACAAGACAACAGAGCCGGATGATCAAGAAATGGATCCGAGATGGAATAAATTAAAAAATTTTTTAAATACTAATAACAATTAGAGATGGCACATCCTAAACACAAAACGTCGAAACAGAGAAGAGATAAGAGAAGAACACATTATAAGGCGGTTGCTCCAACTGTTGCATCATGCCAAAACTGTGGCGCATCAGTACAATACCACCGGGTATGCTCGGAATGTGGGTATTATAAAGGTAAGCTGGCTATCGAGAAAGAAACCGCTCTTTAATTTACCTCACCGTATTCTTTATGAGAATTGGTATTGATATTCTGGGAGGCGACTACGCCCCACTAGCTACTGTAAAAGGATCTATACAGGCATACGACAGGCTGAAAGATAAGGCGACCATCGTACTTTTTGGTGATGAAGCCCAAATCAGATCCATTTGCAACGACGAACAATTTGATCCGGCACATTTCGAAATTGTTCACACCAATGTTAATATTGGTATGGACGAGTATCCGGCCAAAGCTTTTGCTAAAAAACCGGATGCCAGTATTCCGTTGGGGTTTAATTACCTGAAATCGGGGAGGATTGATGGTTTTGCCAGTGCAGGTAATACCGGTGCCATGTTGGTTGGAGCCATGCAAGTGGTAAAATCGGTACCGGGCGTACTAAGGCCTTGCATTACTGCGGGTATTCCGAAAGCAAGCGGGCACCCAACTTTGTTACTCGATGTGGGACTTAACCCCGATTGTAAGCCGGATGTATTATATCAATACGGCATATTGGGATCGCTTTACGCCGAGTTGGTGTATGGGATCGCAAAACCACGTGTAGCGCTCTTTAACATTGGAACCGAAGATGAAAAAGGAAATTTACTGACCAAAGCAACCTTTCAGGCCATGAAGGGTACCTCCGATTTCAACTTCGTGGGCAACATTGAAGGTACCGATATTTTCAATGATGACATTGATGTGCTAGTTTGTGATGGGTTTGTGGGCAATGCCCTGCTAAAAACTTTGGAAGCCTTCTACACTCAGATATTAAAGCGGAAAATTAACGATGAGTATTTCGACAAATTCAATTACGAAAATTATGGAGGTACTCCCATTCTCGGAATTAATGCGCCCGCTATAATTGGTCATGGAATATCAGGTCCTAATGCCATCATGAATATGATACTCCATACTGCCGATGTGGTGGAAGCCAAACTAACTGATAAAATCAAACAAGCTTTTGAGTAATGACAAAAATTAGAGCAGCCATAACCGGTGTTGGCGGATACGTTCCCGATTACATTCTCAATAATGACGAACTTAGCAGAATGGTGGACACCAACGATGAGTGGATCACACAACGGGTTGGCATTAAAGAACGTCGTATCCTGAAGGAAGAAGGTAAGGCAACGTCAGACCTGGCCGTTCGGGCAATTACAAATCTATTTCAGAAGACCGGAACCAAAGCTGAAGATATTGATTTGTTAATTGTACCTACCATTACAGCCGATATGAAGTTTCCCGCTGCTGCTAATCTGGCAGGTGAGAAACTGGGACTGGTCAATGCGTTTACCTTTGATATCAGTGCTGCCTGTTCCGGTTTTGTGTATGGACTGGAGATTGCATCGCGCATGGTAGAATCAGGAGCCTACAAAAAGGCCATTGTGGTGGGTGCCGATATGATGTCCGCTATTACCAATTACAAAGATCGGACAACCTGTCCGCTTTTTGGAGATGGAGCTGGTGCGGTGCTGGTTGAACCCACTACCGAGGATTTTGGGGTAATGGATCGCATACTGGGATACGATGGCAAGGGAGGCGAATTCCTGCACATGCTTGCCGGTGGATCTTTACACCCCACCAGCCATGCAACTGTTGATGCCGAGCAGCACTACGTATATCAGGAAGGACGCACCGTGTTCAAAGCCGCCGTTTCAACCATGTCGGATATTTCCTTTGAAATTATGAAGCGGAATAACATAACACCGGAAAAACTGGCCTGGTTGGTTCCTCACCAGGCGAACCTGCGAATAATTGAGGCAGTAGCCCGTCGTATGGAAATCGATAAAGACCAAGTACTGGTTAATATTCAAAAGTATGGAAATACCACAGCTGCTACCATTCCGCTTTGTTTCTGGGATTTTGAAAAAAAGTTGAAAAAGGGAGACAATGTAATTATTACTGCTTTTGGTGCAGGTTTTACCTTCGGAGCTATTTATCTGAAATGGGCATACAACACCAAGTAGATACTAAAACTAACAACGATACGTTTATAACCCGGGCAAAATGTCCGGGTTTTTGTTATAAAAAAACCTACAAGCCTTACGGCGAATTTATTATCTTTACTTCATCATCATTGAACACGTAAAACAACAAATTAAAATGGCAAAGACGGTGGAACCAGTAAACAATACGATAAACCTGATTGGAGCAGGTACTGATATTCAGGGCGATGTACAATCGACAGGAGATATTCGGATTGATGGAACCTTGAAAGGGAATCTCCGCACCAAAGGTAAGGTGGTAATTGGCTCCACCGGGTATATTAAGGGAGAAGTTCATTGTAAAAACTCCGATGTAGAAGGCAAGGTAGAAGGTAAAATCAATGTTCAGGAGCTGCTTGCCTTAAAATCGACTTCGGTTTTGTTGGGCGACATAATCGCAAAGCGACTGGCTATTGAACCGGGTGCTAAATTTACCGGAAACTGCTCAATGGGAACCGAAAGCGAAATTAACCATGGAGGAGCACCCATTCTCGAAGATCCCAAAAAAACTAAATAACTATATCCGATATTCGGGTATGGCCTTCCAGATGCTTGCAGTGATACTGGCTGGCACCTTGGGGGGGCGCAGACTCGATCGGATGCTGGAATTTGAGTTCCCGGTTTTTACCGTGAGCTTATCGTTTATTTCCGTTCTGATAGCCATATATCTGGTATTGAAGGATGTACTCCCAAAAAAGTGAGACCCCTGGATGTTTAAAAACTATTTAATTCAAAACCTGCTTCTAACCTTTCTTTTAGGTGGTTTAGCTGGAATAGTCTACAAAACTGCACTCCACGGTTATTATACCGTATTTGTTCCTGTGGCGTTAGTACTCTCCTTGGCCATCAATTTGGGAGGATATCAGATGGCCTTGAGGAAAAAAAATGTGGACAAGCAATTGTTAGTGATATTGATTCAAAGTTTCAGCCTGCGGTTCTTTACCTATATTGCCTTGGTTGTGATTTTTCTGTTGCGAACACCTGATCATGCTATACGCTTGTGCTTTGTATGTGCACTATTTGTTATGTATGTATTGTATACACTGGTGGAAGTGCGGGGAATGGCCTCCATGTTGCATGGTAAATCAACATCTGGCAAATCATAGTCAGATACATTACCCGAGGGTGCAAAAACGACGTTCCCAAGGTGAGGTAAGGATTTATTGGAAGAGCAGTATCGATATAATGTATCAAGGCATGACACACTTCCATACCATTAAAGGAACTCTCGAAAAAGCATTACAAATTAATCTCGATCCGCAGCTATATGGCACCATTGCTGAGATTGGAGCGGGGCAGGAAGTAGTACGAAATTTTTTATAGCCGGCGCAGCAGCAGGAACCATTGCCAAAACCATGTCGGCATACGACATGCAATTCAGCAAGTCCATTTACGGCAGAGAAGCGCACCATCGCTATGTGTGCCTTTCGCGGGTTCGTAAAGTGCTGGATCATGAATACCGGCTTCTGATTGAACGATTGCGGGATAATCGTAGAGAGGATACTCTGTATTTGCCTTTGCCAATTCTGTGGAAGCCAAGGGTACAAAAGTTTCAGAGATTGTCACGGTTGGACGGGATTCAGTTTCAGAGCTATGCGTGAGGCTCCCCTAGGAGATTGTATTGCATGTGCGCATGAAGGACGATATTGATATCCAACAGTAAGAATGCTTAGGCACTTGGGGATCAATCTTACATGAAAAAAACATCCGGCGTTACAGGGAAGTTTTCGTCCTACCAACACCCATCACGATATCATTTGATGTGCCCGCGAAAAATTTCTCAACCGGAAGGGATTCCGAGAACAGGAGATTGTTGTGCTAATTAAACTTTCCATGCCCCATCTTCTGGCCGTTGGAGATTTTTACCAATCCATTCGAAAAAACATGCTATCCGGATCGACAGCCTGGGCCGAACAGATACATCTGCCGGTTGCCAGAATCATCAGGGAACAGAATCTTTTTGGGCTTCGAACCACGAGAGAATTGCATAGGAAAACCTGATTTGAGGTCGGCCCCTCCCTTTTTTATAAACCCATTCCTGGGATTTTATCGGTTTTAGACGCATTTTTATTTCTTAGTGCGGCATTGTTTTATTTTTGATTATTGTTTCTTACCTTTAATATGCTTTGCGGAATAGGTCTCTTTTTAGCCTGACTCCGTAATCCTCCTGACTGATTTTTTCATAACACACTACCAATCCATGAGATACACCGAATGAGGTGTAGCAAAGGGGTGCAACAAAAACAGAGGGAAAACACAAATAGTCATCATGAAATTGTAGTTATGCTGCGTGAAGGAAGAGGAAAACTTGTACGGATAGGGTTAGCCCTGCTATTTTTTGTTAGTATACTGCCCGTTCGGG
>QKEH01000002.1 GCA_003252385.1 Bacteroidota bacterium
CTAAACAAGTTCCGACACATGTAATTAGGTAACGGAAATCCGCACGGGTATTCTACAAACGCTCCATGTGTCGCAATACCTTCCGGAGTCGTTTTTGTTGCGATTCTTTGTCGCACTCGGGCAGCCGCCTTTCGACCAGTGAAAGATACAACTCTCGGTTTTCCGGGGTGATACAAACCAAGGCTTTTTCCATGTATTGGGGCAACTGCTTGACAGGGCATTTCCAAAGTTGTTCGGTTAACATGGGCTCCACGGTATTCCGATAGGCGGCATGCACATTGAGCCTGGCCAATATCCCCAAACCACAATCGATGGTTATAACCGAACCCGTACGGATTATTTCCGAAAGCAAATCCAATTCCCGGAACAATTCCTGATGTTTCCAATCGGCAATAGCCTGCAGGGCAATCATACTCCCCCAGATCAGTCGATTATTTTTCCGGCGAAGCAAGACCAAAAACTGATCATAATACGGGGCAATTAGTTGCGGCTTCAAATAGGCGGTTTCGTAAAGCACTTTGATGCAATCCGACTGAATGTTCCGATTCGTATGCCCAAGATTCTCGACGAGTTCGGAGATGGCTTCCAGGTCTTCTGATGCAGCAATTTCCTGAGCCAGCATAATTTCATTTTGATTCCCTTTTAAACCGAGCGAGGCAGAAAGTTTTGTCAGAATGGACATAGGGATGGGTTATTAATTGCCTAAAGATACAACATGTGCCAAACTTAATCCACGTAAATTTATTACTCCCGCCTCCAGACCAAACCAACCGGAACAAAGGTGATGATTTTTCACTGTTCATTGGCACACAAGGTGTTTGTTACTTTATGATTTGGTTAATCGCAGAGTCTGAAATTCCGTTTAACCAGTAGCTAACAACAGAATGAAAACAAAGTATTTGGAGGAATTAAAATCCTTTCATCAATCGTAAACTAACAACCTATCCCCATCGCACCCTGTAGCCCCCGAAAAGTGGAATGAACCCTGACCTCCGTAGGCTGGCATACCCTAAATAGGTTAGAAACAAATGGCATCTGCAAGAGGACTCACACAATTGATCCTGAGTGCCTTCCTATACATTCTGCAACAATTTTCCTTTCCGGATCTTATTGAATTTACGAACAAGAACTTTAGAGCTATCTATTTATTAGCTTGAAAGTTGCATGAACGAGTCCTACGATATTAACAAACCACAAGACAAATTCTTTTTTATTTTTCAAAATAAATCACCTATTTAGTAATACAAACTAGCTATTGCATTACAAACTCAACCAGCGTATTATGAACCCCAGCACCCTCTCAGCCATCTTCCTGTTTACACTTTTCACTATTAATTTACAGGCCAAAGACTACCAATTCGAACGCTTTTCGTCACAGGACGGCCTTTCGCAGAATATAGTTCTGGACATTTATAAGGATCATGAAGGCCTGGTTTGGATTGGCACCTTTGACGGATTGAACCTCTACGATGGGTATGAATTTAAAATCTTCCGAAAAGAGAAAGGCAATTCCATTGTAGGTAACCGGGTGCATTGCCTCGCCGAAGACCAGAACAATAACATCTGGATTGGCACCATGGACGAAGGGGTATCGGTATACAATAAAATTACAGGAACCTTCCTCAACCTTCAGAATACCGAAGAACAACCCGACCTGCTAACCTGCAATGATGTACGAAGCATCCTGATTGATTCGCACGGAGCGGCATGGATTGGCACGCTTCAAGGCCTTAACATGCTCACTCAAAGGGACGATGGCACCTTTTCTGTAAAGAAATTTGTGCATGACCCGAAGGATCCAAAAAGCTTGCGAAGCAACCAAGTTATTAGGATTTATGAAGATTGGGACGGCCGTATATGGGTAACCACCAACTTTTCGGTCGGATATCTGGAATACAAGGACAATCAGATAAAGGATGTTTTTACCAACGCTGTGCTCAGCGAAGCGGAAAACGGTTTCTCATACATGCAGCAAGTCCATTTCGGCTATTTAGTGGCCGATTTCAACGGCACCTTTATTTTGCGTTTCAATGCCGAACATCCCGAAGAAAGCACCTACGAGAATCTCCCCTCCCATTCCTCATACAGTTTTGTGGTTGATCCGGACAGTAATCTATGGGTAGGCGGATTCGATGGGATTCATCTTTTCCGATACACCGGCAATCTGGCGCAGCCCTATGTTCTGGATCAGACCTTTACCTCGGGTGAAAACGACAAAACGTTAAGCCACAACTTTGTGCGCAGCATGCTTCTGGATAATACCGGAATACTTTGGATGGGCACTCAGGGAAAAGGATTTATGAAATGCAACACCCACAAAACCACGTTCCGCCAATATCGACACACCCCGGATCCTGGCTCCATTCCCACCAATAAGGTTTGGACCTTTTATGAGGATCAGGAGACCAACATGCTGTTGTTAGGAACCGAGGGTGGCGGAGTATCCATGCTCAACCTGGACCATGGAAAAAACTATTCCAGTGGCTTTACCAGCTATAACGTGAGTCCTGCCGGTGAACAAAACTTTGCTTACGATATTGAAGATATTTCAAGAGATGGCGTAAAAACCTATTTAATTGGCAATGGTTTTCATCAGATGGTTTCCACCCTGGAACAAAGAGGCAACAACTGGATCTTCCAACGGATTTTCACTCAGCTGGACCGCCAGGTGATGGTGGTGTTTCAGGATGAGAACAAAACCCTGTGGCTGGGAAGTTACGAAGGCGGGCTGGCTCGATACTCACCCGACAAAGAGCAACTGACCCGATTCACCAACGAGAACAGCAAGTTAGCTACCAACATTATACGCAGCATAACCGAAGACTCGCGCGGCCGCTTATGGATTGGAACCGACAAAGGACTGATGCTGCTGACGCGCGATCAGAAAGTAAAGCAAGGGATGGAATTTACACTTTTCACACACAACCCTGATGACAGTACCACCCTTAGCAACAGTTATTGTGTGCCGGTATTGGAAACCGCATCGGGTGAGATTTGGGTAGGAACTTTTGGAGGAGGGCTTAACCGGTATCACGAAGGATCCAATGAGACGAATGGTTATTTTACTTCAATACAGCAAAAGGACGGA
>QKEH01000124.1 GCA_003252385.1 Bacteroidota bacterium
TTCGCGTACGGTAAAGTGGTTAATCATGCGATACGGTTGGTTTTCGTCCAATTGAGGTTCAAAAAGAAATAATCCGTTGTAGCCGGCCGACCACAAATTGCCTTCCAAATCGACATCAAAGTAAAATGAAACGTGTTGCTCCAAAGGTACCAGGCTGGTTACGGAATAATCCTGTTCATTAAGATGCATCACATATATACCCCGGGAATAGGATAGAAGGTATTGGTTGTTTACCTCCTGTATTTCGCGGTAATTCTGATTTTCAGTGGAAGTGAGCACATGGCGAAATTCACGGCTGAATTCCCCCTCTTTGGGAACCCAAAAACTTACCGAGTATTGGGTGGTAATCCATACCCTGCCTTTGGAGTCGCTACCGATGAAATTGATGTAGTTATTATACAATCCGTTCGGCTGATCATCCTGGTGCAGTAATTTTTGCACGGTAAAGTTTCCTTTTCCGTCGGGCTGCATCACGTTCAAGCCCGATAAAGTACCCACCCAAATATTGCCATCTTTGTCGGGGTGAACGAAACGAGTGTCGTTACTGGTAAAGAAGTCCGGATTTTCTTCGGTATTGAGAAAGTTGGTAAATTTCCCCGATTGCTTGTCGTATCGGGCAACACCTCCATTTAACGTGGCGCACCAAATACTCCCATCGGGTGCCTCCTCAATCCAGATAATCTGGCTGCCCAGTATGGATCCTTCGGCATCGGAGGGCTTAAAGATTTTATATTCGTAGCCATCGTAACGGTTTAGGCCATCGAAGGTTCCCAGCCAAACATAACCTTCACTATCCTGAAAAACATCCAGCACCAGGTTCTGAGACAGCCCTTCCAGGGAGGTGTGACGTTCGAAGATGTAATTTTTTGCTGACAGTGACACACTACAAACCGCAAGCAAGAGCAGAAATAGTTTCCTCATGACCGAATTGTTTAGCGATTTAAATTAGTGATTTTTACATGCTGCATCAAGAAAAGTTATGAAAAAAGCTTGTTTTGGGGGATCGGTAATGCTGTTGCGAGATCTTTGTTACGGACAGCGTGCCCGGCTACAAACTTGACAGGTATGAATTGTTCCGGGGTGAAATGTTTAAAAAACAGCAAGCGGGTTCCTTTCAGAAGAAGGTGTGGAGCCGGTTTTAATGATGTGCAGCCAGCGTGTTTAAGGCTGTAAAACATTTTTTGTTTTCAATCGGGGTGTTGAATTAAATTGAACTTCTTGATACCGGTATCAGGAAGTTCCTTTGGAGAGCAGCAGGTTTTTCTGTTGGCGTGTACGGTTGATTGTTGGCATAGGATTCGGAGAAAGAAGTCGAAAAATTAAAACTATGCATGGCTGCACTACTTTTTTCGTTTTTTTCTTTTCAATTCTGAGACATCATCCTCTTCCAGTAATTTACGCCAATTGTAGCTGGTGTCCTGGGTAAATTCCAGGGTTTCGGCATATTCTGTCTGGGTGAGTTGCCATACTGCTACGGGGGCATCCAGGAACAACTCAATCTGCTGAAGGACTTCCTTTTCTTCCTCACTGCAGAATGAAATGGCTTGACCCTTGCGGGTTCCACGCCCGGTACGTCCCACGCGGTGCACGTAGTTTTCAGCTTTCTCAGGCAGGTCGTAGTTGATTACGTAATCTACGTTTTCAATGTCAATTCCCCGGGCGCTTACGTCGGTGGCAATCAGTATCAGCACCTCATTGTCGCGAAATCTGCTTAACGCACTGAATCGTTCCTGCTGACCCTTGTCGCCATGTATGGTTAAGCTGGAAATACCCACCCGTTCCATGGCTTTTTTAACCCGTTCAGCGCGTACCCGAGTGCGAACGAATACCAGGATTTTACTTTTTGGGTGTTCCTGTATGAAACGCTCCAGGAAAAAACGTTTATCGTCCATGGCCACAAAAATAACTCCGTGTTCCACATTGCGCGAGACGGGATCTTTTGGTGATATCTGGATACGTATTGGGTTGTGTACCAGTGAGTAGGCTAACTTTTTTATGGTGGGGTCAATGGTTGCGGAAAAGAACAGGGTTTGACGTTTTCGGGGTAAGCGTTGAATCAGCTGCCGGATATCTTCGATAAACCCTAAATCGAGCATGTGGTCGGCTTCGTCAAGGATCAGAATCTCAATTTGTTGTAATTTAAGGTGCTGCTGACTCACCAGATCGAATAAACGCCCCGGCGTGGCCACCAGTATATCTACTCCGCTTTCAAGTTGTTGTATTTGTGGTTCCTGTTCAACACCGCCAAAGATACCCAGCGTGGTAAGTGAGGTGTGCTTGCCTAATTGCGTAAAAACCTGCGTAATTTGTACAGCCAGTTCATGGGTGGGCACCATCACCAAACATTTGATTCCGGATGGACGATTGGCAATTTTTCGTTTAATCAGCAAATCCAGCACAGGAAGCACAAAAGCTGCGGTTTTTCCGGTTCCGGTTTGGGCTATGGCTAAAACATCTTCGCCATTGAGTATGGGAGGAATGGCTTTGTATTGGATGTCGGTGGGTTTTTTAAACCCTGCTTTATAAATGCTTTTTAAAATCTGGGGGTGTATTCTGAATTCTTCGAATTTCATAGCCTGTTCTTGTGGGGCAAAGATAGCGAATTTGATGGCAGAAAACCGATTCTTTTGCCGTCAGGCTTAAGCTCAGCATAACGGCAGTTCGACCACAGCATATTCGGCGGGTTGAAGTTCGGACTGATCCTTGCTTTTTAGAAACAGAAATTCGTTCCATTTTGCTTCGATCAATACCAAGATGCTATACTCCGTGGCCGAGTAAAGCACTTCCGGGTCGAAATTGCAAAACACCATAAAGCGGGTAAGTTCCTCATCGGGACAGTGCGTTACCTGTTGGACAATATTTCGGTTATATTTTTTATCGATTACCAGTTGTTTGGCATCTTGTTTCCGTATTTCTGCCAGGCGCATGCGTTGCCTGTCCTCTTTCCATAAAATGGCAAATCCGCCTGCAGCTTCCGGCCCGGTTAGCGGGTGCAGGTAGTTCGCATCGCGCTCCCGGTCTAATTCGCCCTCGGTAATTGCCGAACGGGAAATTTCACGCAGGTAATTGTCCAAACGAGCGGTTTCGGTTGTGGTAAGCTGCAATGCAAGGAACTGGTGTTTAAAATCCTCATAATCACGAAATCCATGAATCTCGATGGCTTCAATGGGGTAGCTGTAGGCATGCAACCGGATGGTAAGTGACTCCAGAGTGTCGGGAACCAGGCAGACCTTTCCATGATAGCCAATACTGCTAACTACCAGCGTATCGCCCGGGCAGGCGGCAATATTGAAAAAGCCGGATGCATCCGAAGTAGTTCCGGTTCGCTGGCTTTCACTGTAAAGGTGCGCGTAGGCAATGGGTTTCCCGGTCGAATCGCAGCGAACTACCCCTTGCAGCGTCCCCCGGGCGGGTAAATATGCCGGATGGAAGAGCCACAAAGTGCATAGTAAACAGATTACTCCGGTTTTATGACTGGTTCGGTGCATGGTGTTTTTTTGCAAAAGTCCGTAATTGAGTTCATAAACAGGCTCTTGGAACTGTTAAATGATGTTAAGAATTTTGCGGGTCTGTTGCATTCCGTTTTAAATGGGCAACGGCAAAACGCAACTCACTGTAGGTTATCTGGTCGCCCAGTGCGTTCTTGGCAGGCGCCAGCTGATACGAATCGGCATTCTGATAGTAGCTCCCTATGAGATGGAGTTTTTCCGGACTGATAAAATCCAGGGCATTCAAATCGCCTTTTTCGATATAGTGAGTCAGGTGTAGCTCCACCGTAGCCGGAGATAATCCTCGCTGGCCGGCAATTTCTTCTACGGATTTTCCCTCGCAAAACAGCGTGTAGCTCAGCATGTGGGTGGCTTGTTTTAGAGCGGCCGGAGTTGTTTTATCTTCAGGTTCGAAAAGTGTTTCGGTAAGGTCGTTTTTATCGCGATAGTCCAGAATAATCTGCAGGATGTCGTCGCCAAATTTTTCAATGGTTTTTGCCCCAATGCCCTTGATGCGTGCCAGTTCGGCGGTATTGAGCGGCAGGTAACGAGCCAGGTTCATCAGAGCTTTCTGATTTAGAATCATGTAAGGGGGCAAACCGTCAGTTCTGGCCTGGTAAAGTCTCCACGATTTTAACTCAGCAACTGCTTCAAGGTGGGAATATTCCTGATCAGGCATTTCGGCATTCAATTTCATCCTGGAAGGCCGGTGGGTTGGTTTCTCCAGCGAGGCTTTGGCCCGGGTTTCCATGTATGGGTGCATCCGAAATCCGTTTTTACAAGTTTCCAGGCAGGCAGCGGCCACGTTGAGTTCATACATCAGATTCTCAAAGGCTTTTCCAATCGAGCGCTTTACTTCCTTGTTGTCGGTTTCCAACAAAATGCTTTCCAGGATCGGGAGTATTTCTCCATTCAGTTTCTCGAGGAAATAGGCACAGGCCTTCCCAATACGTTCCTGAAGCGGGGGATTCTTCTCGGGAAGCAGATCAGAGGCCGCCAACTCGTGCACCTGGTGTATAAACCGATGGGCTACCTGAACCCATTGCGAGCTGATGGTTTGGGCTGCCTTTTCGAAGGCTACGGCGGGTGTTCCTACGAAACTGGAGGCATTCGAGCGACACAATTTCAAACAATTCCCGACCGAATGATGGATGGGAACAAAATAAAAAAGTTCCTGAATGAGTTGAATCTGAAAGTTTTTTTGTGCTTGTTTGAGTTGATCGGGTTCGGGAGGGTTTTCCTGCAGGTTGCGGGTGAATTGGTTTACGGTTGCATCCGTTTTAATTCCTCCGGCATCGATCGGGCTGCTTAATATCACCCCTTCGAGGCTGCGGCAGCGACTGAGGGCAACATACACCTGTCCGTGTGCAAAGGCCTGTTCGGTGTCAATAATGGCTCGGTCGAAGGTGAGTCCCTGGCTTTTATGAATGGTAATGGCCCAGGCCAGTTTGAGCGGTAACTGGCGGAAGGAGCCTATTGGAGTTTCTTCGATTTCCCGGGTATCGGGGTTGATGCTGTATTTCATATTCTGCCATTCGACCCGGGTAACTTCAATAGCTTCCGAATCGCCGGCACATTGCACCAGAACGGTTCCATCCGGGTCGATATCCTCTACTATCCCGATTTTTCCGTTGTAATACTTTTTCTCGGGCGCTGTATCGTTTTTTACAAACATCACCTGAGCCCCTGTTTTCAAAACCAGTTCGTAATCGGTTGGGTACAAATACTCGGGGAAATCATTTTGTACCTGCGCCACGCTGCGATATTCCTGTTCTTTAAGTGCTTGTAACTTCCTGCTGTTGATGGTATTGGCCTGGGCATTGTGTGTGGTCAGGGAAATGTAGCCCAAATTGTCTTCGGGAGAGAAATGGGGCAGATAACGTTGTTGCAAAATTGCCCGGGAAGCAGCGTCTAAGCGGTTTTCGCGTATTTGATTCAATACCTCAATAAACTGTTTATCGGTTTGACGGTAAATATGCTGCAGTTCAATGCTGATAAAACCAGCTTTCTGTAAGGCGTGGCTTCCGAAGAAAAAGAAGGTGTCGTAATAAGGTGACAGCAGCGTGCGTTCATCGGGAGATATGATGGGGGCGAGCTGTTGCAGGTCGCCAATCATGAGTAACTGGACCCCGCCGAAAGGCAACGAACTGTGCCGGTATTGGCGCAATACTTCGTCTATCCCGTCCAGCAAGTCGGCACGGACCATGCTTATTTCATCAATCACCAGAAGATCCAGGCTTCGAATAATGTTTTTCTTCTCGCGGTTCAAGCGCGCAAAACTGCCTCTTTCGTTCTGGCCGTTGGCCTGATCGGCAGAGTGTATCCGGGAGCTGTCAGGAAGGTGCGGGCCAAAGGGCAATTGAAAGAACGAATGAATGGTGACCCCGCCGGCATTCATGGCGGCAACACCGGTTGGTGCCACCACAATCATGCGTTTTGGCGATGTGGTACGAAGTTTCTTTAAAAATGTGGTCTTGCCGGTTCCTGCCTTGCCCGTGAGGAATAGGTGCTTACCGGTGGTTTCTACGTATTCGTTGGCCAGTGCCAGCGGCTTGTTTTCGTGCGAACTCATTCAGGATTCATGTTTGCGGGCTAAAAATACGAATAATTCGGGCATGGTTCATGTTTCGCAACACGTGGTGGTGTACCGGGTTTTACCTCAACGAAAATTTCGGACAATTCGTCAAAACACACCGGGGGTTAATGGATTTAAACTAGTATACCGAATAAAAAGTGCTATTCTTACACCATCAAATAGTCTCAAACAGCGAATTATGAAGCTAATATCGCATGAAGAGTTCCGCCTTGACGGAACCGATGAGTTGCCGGCTGTAACCTTTACCAACCAAGGTTATTTAAAGATTGAAGGACGTATAGTGCGGGAAAATGTTTGCGATTTTGCCCGTCCGCTTCTAAAAATGATCAGTAGCTATACCGGCGCGAAGGTTATTGTCGATATCAAAACTGATTTTCTGAGCCGGGCAGGTTTACACTGTGTTTCTCAATGCATGATTGCGCTCGAAGCCAACCCGTTTGTAAAAAACATCCTGCTCAACTGGTACTACGATGAGCAGGATGGTGCTTATTATGAAAAAGTACTTTTTCTCGAAAAGGGTTTAAAGCGCACCATGGTGAATCCTATCTGCTGCACCGGTGCCGCTGTGGGTTAATTTTGTATTCTCTGTCGTTTAAAATAATCTAACCATTTTGGTTCCGGAGCCTGAATTTCTTGAAGTTCCTTCATGGATTCAGATGCCTGGACACCCAGTTCCGAAACCTGATACAGGTTTACCAGATTCGACGATTTAATGTTGCCTCCGCAATGAATGAAGATCGATTTGCCCTGGAAGCTTTTAACAATGGCTTTGAAGGCATATTTTTTGTTGCTTGTTCATGGGCAAAGAGCAAAGATAACATTAACGGGAAAGGCCTGACGGTTGCTAATTCAGTGTACAACCCAAACCAATGGTTCCATAAGGAACACCCGGCGTACGCACATAGCCTACGTGCTCCACTCCGCCATAGGGCTGGGCGAGCATGCCCAGCTCAACTATTAGGCATTCCGATGCCGACAAATAGTATTGGTATTCAACATTGTAATTCAGTACCATCCCCTGTTCCTCGCCATCGGGGCTGCTGGAGAAGGTTCTTCGGTACCCGGCATATAGGCAGGGTTTTAAAACCATGTTATCCGTTAACCTGAATTTCCATTTAACCGAAAGGTTAGTTTCGAGCATTTTTATATCGTCCAACACGATGGTGTGTTCCCGGTTGTGCCAGGTGCCCAGGTATACTTCGTTCCCTTCCTTCATCGATTCGCCATCGAAAAGTATGTCGCTAATATGGAATTTAGCCAGGTTGACATTCACTCCTACCGTCAGGTTGTAGATTAGGGGGTAGTCAGCCACCAGTTTCAGCAGTGGCGACACCTTATTTTCAATATCTACGGTTTGGTCGTCGGGGAAATACGATTCGTACGATGCTTTTACCTTCCCGGGTAGAATAGTGCCCGCTGAAACCGAGAATTCAACAGAGCTTGTCCCGGTTTTTTGTGAGTATGCAAGTACTCCAATTGCCAACAGGGTGAATGTTAAAAAAGAAACTTTCATAGGGCTGTCAGGTTAAATGTTGATAGACAAATATAGGCAAAACGTGTAATGTCCATCAACAAAACACCTTCTCGCGTCCTATCGACATGCCTCCGGGAGGTACAATCGTTTAGGGAATGGCATGGCCTATCGGCAGGATCTCGTGTCGAAAAGCAAGTCCCTGCCGGAAATGCCCTGCTGCTTTATCCGGAGCATTCAATCATTTTGAACGGCACATGGACCATGCTTTCAAAATCTTCGCCGGCTTCCAGCATATCGTCGTCGTCTTCCTGGTAATACCAATTTATTGCTACCTCGGCACCGGACCTATAGATGGTTTCAAACTCCTTGAGCACCGCCATAAGCTGTTTGGCACTGCTGATATTAAAACTGTTCAGTTGCAGGTTTACGGTGGTGCTTACAGCCGGTGTTGCGGCATATTGCTGAACCCATAAGATGAGGGGGGTGTAAAACTCTTGTGGATGGTCCATGCCGGAATTTCCACTGATGTCGATAACTCCCTTCACGGCATTGCACATAATGCGGGGTGTTTTTGAGGTATCGCGGACCCGAAGATGCTGTTGGGTCAAATCAACGCCTTCGGGCACTTTGTACTGACTGATATGGGTCGGCCGAATGAAGGGTTTATCGAGGAGCACTTCCGTCCCGGCCTGCTCATTAACGAGTCCCGGCTTTGGTGCCGGAACAAACTCAATACCAATGACCAATACATCGTCGTGCTGCTTCTGGCTTCCCTTATATTGGTGGAACGCCTTAGCCAGTTTATGCTGCTGTACCGGCATGTCGTGCCCCTGCAACGAATTCAATAGTTCTTTAAATGCCATGTGGCTGTACGGGCTGCCATCAGCACTTCCGGTCTGGGTATAAAAACCATCGGTGTACATATACAGGCGCAACACGGTATTGGTTTTTAAAAAATAACTATTGAAGCTGGCTGCCACATTGCCCCCCGATATCCCGTCGCGTTCGCCTTCCAGCTCTTTCTGCCCCTGGTGGATATCGTAATAGAGCAAATTCATCCCCGCACCCGAGAAACTCATTAAGCCATATTTACGGTCAATTACACAGACCCCAAGTTTGGCTTCGGCCATAAATTGACTTTCTCCGGAGGAATGTTGCGCCAGTATTCGGAATTCAGCGTTCAGTTGTAACAGTAGATCGCTTGCCGAATAGTCGGAAGAAATGTTGGAATAACGCAGGAAATCATCCAGCGATTTGATGAGCAGGGTGATCCATAATGCCGCAGGAAGCCCCATGTGGGGACAGTCGGCAACTATTACAAATAGCTTCCCTTTGTATTTATTGACATAATAAAAGTCGCCCCCGATGCTGTGGCGGTATAAATTGAGGATAAAGGCATTCCGGTACTCGGCAAACAGGGCATTGGTATTGAAGAACGATCGTTGCAGGCTGCCGGCCTGAGCCAGCGACTGATGGATAGGATCCACAGAATTTTCTGCATCACCGGTATCCTTTGTTTCCTCTTCGTTTTGTTTTTGCCGGAGCACGGCAATGTTGTTGGCGAATTTGAATGAATCACCCAGCTTATTTACAAAGGTGGGCGTGTTGCCGTGAATGGATGTAAACCGGTTTACATGGTTGTTTTTGATGTAATTGTGTACATCGTCCAGATGGATAAAAAGCTTCTCGGACTCCAGCCCGAGGGTCAATAGCTGGATGAGCGACCCGGTATATTCGGTATTCCGGTTCTGCTGATCGAAACCGGCGATTTCGGACAAACCACTTGCCGTTAGAATGGCAAAGCCCTTGCCGTACTCCGGTTTGGCATGGATGTAGGGCGTCCCGGCACCCAGAAAATTGGTAGCCGAACCACTATGGCAACAATCCAGGATCAGGATCTTCTTGAGCACATCGCTATTGCGGAGGATGCTAACCACGGTATCGAAATCGACACACGAGGAGTGTTTATGTATGGCATTGCTGGTTTTTCCGGTAAGGAACAATTTATTGGAATTCAGGTAGGCATGGCCCGAATAGTACAGGATCAGGGTGTCCTTGATCAGATAGCACACCTTTTCCATATTGGCAACAATCGAATTGGAGTCCTTATTGAGCAGGGCAATCACATTTTCCTCCTCAAACCCGAAAATATCCGGATCAAGAAACAACTCTTTCAGATCGTTCACATTGTTCACTACCTGGGGGATATCCGGCAGGAACTCGTCCTGAATTTTGCTGGTCCCAATTAAAAGTACTTTCGAGTGGGCCAGGTCAATGTCTAAACTACTCATGGGGTTTTAACTTATCGGCCAGCTCCAGGGCCAATGCTTTCGCTTCCTCCAAATTGTTGGTGTCAATTTTTAGTTCCAGAGATTCGTATTTAAGATAAACGGATTCCTGACGACGGCTTTTCAGATAGGTACGAATGCAACGAAAAACGCCTTCGATACCGGCCACTATGGCACCTGCATTTAAAATTACTTCGAGCAGTTCGCTATTCCCCACCGATAGCGCATTGGAGGGCGGGATCCGGATTATTTCCCGGGTTTCAACTTCCTGTACCATATCCAGTACCAGGGAACGAAATTCTGCATTCCCTATTTCCTGCGTACCCACTTCAATTTTAGTAACCATGCTGTAGAAGAATATTAATGTCGGACTTACAATGTTGAACTTTATTTACAAATTAAATGAATTTATGGTAACGAAAAAAGTAGTATATACAAGCCACATCAAGCCTTGTATATACTGCATCCACCAATAATGTAAATATGAAACAGCACAAATTTGGGGATATGGCCGTAACTATTCTCTCCAGTCCACAGCTCTTGCAGTGCCATGTTTTAAAAGTGCAGGGGGAGGGTACAAAATAATGCCCAAGCCTTTCAGGCTATCAAGGAGTTGCCGGAATTGTTAAAATTGGATAAAACCCGGCCAGACCCTGCTTTAGCAACCACGCTGCACCGAGGCGCTAAAAATACCTGCGTTCCAGGCTTTGTAGCGGCACCCCCCGATAAACAGCCGTTCAGGCGGGGGATTATTCAAACGCCTGGCTATAGGATACTTGGGCGTGTGGTTGGATTTGTTTATATTTAAAGGAGGCATTGGAGTGTAGCCAATTAAAAAACATATAACCATGAATATTCTTTTTTGCTGTATAACTGATTACGGTAGTGTTGCTGACTATTTAAATCTTGAGATATTTATTATTATAGCAATATTGGTTTATTCTGCTGATCGAAAAAGACATAGAGAATCTTCGAAGCTCGTGGAAGATCTAAATAAGCCAATAATTGGTTTCATTATGAATAAAAAGGAAGATGATGAAAAATATCGTATTGTTAATTATGGTAAAGGCCCTGCATTTAATATCGTGGCAGCATTTAAAGATAAGAATGAAGGCAAATTAGATGCTGATTGGAGGGAGCATTATTTGTGTTATTCATTAAAGGAGAATGAAGATAGACTGCTTAAATGGAAAAAAGGTGGGCATATGTGGATAGTACGATTTAATGATTTATTTAATCATACATATTGTACTATCTGCCAAGATGATAAGATAGAAATAATTGATTTGAGAGATAACAAAAACGAAAAACATCAGATGTGTATTGAATTTGAAAAATATGTGAAAGAGAATATTTCTAAAGATAGAATAATTAAAAGATATTGGAAATTAGATTAGAACTGCCCCCAATTAAAAATATTCAAAATTCGGGCGATGTGTGTAATTTTATATTTTGTAAATTTACTCAAAATCATTGCGGTTTGATGGTGATGTGCCTTAAAATCCCGTACTACAAATGTTCGAGCCGTTGTTTGCAAGAAATAAATAAAGAGGCTAAATATTAATTTGAGGTGCTAGGAGAAGTAGTTCCTCAATCTGAAGTAGAAGAATTCCCTGTCCCTGGTTCCTTGATTGATCATAATGAAGCGTTTTATTTTGCTATTGATATTTTCTGCAATAGCATTCGTATGCCCT
>QKEH01000159.1 GCA_003252385.1 Bacteroidota bacterium
GTTTCCCTGAATTGTCTTTTGCATCAACGATCTCGAAATATTCAAGTATCTCGGATGGAAAAAAGTGCTTTAAAATATCCTCAGTTTTCATTTGGGAAAGTTAGATCAAAATCTTTTACCCCACCTCATTTCTCCGGTGAGCCGCTTTTCTTAATATTTCGATAGCTTTTGAGGACTTCGAGAGAATAATTGAAGTGCTTTATAAAATATTGAATATTTCGGATAGTGCTTTTAGCAGAAAATTGCCTTCGATGTTGCAGTAAACACACTAAATACCTCAAAAAGAGATAAGCTTTTTGATAGTACGAAAGTATTTTGGGCATAATTTTTACAATTATACCCTTGACGGCTAATAGTGTAAAGATAGCTTTTTTAAACCATGCTTAAAAAATACAATAAAAAACCCGGTTACAATTCCAAATCTTTCGGAAGATACCGGGCTATTATTACAGTTTAAATTTACAAATTATTGATTCTTAATTTTAGCTCTTTGATACGTTCTATTAATTTGTCAAATGGTAGCGAAGCACCATAAATCATTTCTTCCTGCATTCGTTGATAATCTTTTCTCCATTTATCAATTACGGCATCAGGAGGAAGTGGGTTTAATGTTTTGGGTTGATGCCCAATGTAATCAATATTACTTATCTTGGTGTAAATGCTTCGGTGTTCAATTATCTCGTTATACAATTCTTTGTCTGATAAAGCAATGTCAGCATATTTTGTCCGCATCAACATTTCAATATCATAAAGGTGACGGCTCAAACGGTCAACCCTGATTTCTTTCTCCGGCTTTTGAAATTCCTCATGCAATAAGAATAACTTTTCCAAAAAAGTACGTTCGGGATTTACACTTGGTACAGTTATCGGTACATCCGCAAACGGCTTACCCTTGTAATGTTCGCCAACAAGCGATGAAAACACACGATTTGTAAATGGTTCACGTAACGAACGGCTTCCAATCTCAATTTTTACTTCGGGTTTAGTGTAACTGGAAGGAGGTGTACATGTTTTGTATTTAACCAGAATTTGAACAGGTTCAAGGTTTTCTCCATCTTCTTCGTAAAGTTCAACTTCTACATCAGTATATCCAACATTGCTAAATTTCTCCTGCAATTGCGGAATAAACTTTTTGTAAATGTATTTCCGGGTAACAGAACGTAATTTTTTTACTTGTTTTACAGTGGTGCATTCATCAATTCCAAGAAGTTTTTTATCAAGGGCAAGGTCTATATCTTCCGAAAATCGTTCGATAATACTCCATGCCTTGCTCAACGAAGTACCGCCCTTAAACACAATGTATAGAGCTGCTTCCAAATCCTGAATCAATGCCAGGGTTTGTACGACCCACCAATCTTTTTCTACTGCGGAAGCAGGAATTCCTATGTTATTTCCTATTGCCTCGAAAATGTTGTTTTTTTCTTCTGACGTAATTATGTGAAAATCCATTCTACCCATATCAAATTACCTTTCTCATAATAATTCTTATCCACTCTGGTGCCATTTTTAAGTCGTGTTGTAATCTGATTTTATCTTCTTTCTTTAACAGTTCAATAATTTTTTTTTCCTCCCACTCCTGAACCTTGTCTTTTCCAATTTCTTTTAATGCTTGAATGACTAAGGTACTAATTTCGCCGATTGTTGCCAGATTTTTAGGCGAGGTTTTCTTAAAAGTAATTGTCCTATTGTTTAGCCTTATTTTTCTGGCAGCTCCATCGGTAAGATAAACCACATTCATTGGAACCTGAGTTGACAAACCAATTGCATTTAAAGCGAAACTGCCAGTAGGAACAATTCTCGCTTTGTCTCTTTTGGCGATTGCCTTTGCAATATCTTCGGCAGTAGGCAATATTTCTCCAATTAAACTGCTTGTTTTAGGTCTTGTGTAAATACCTCTGGCTACTCTTTTAATTTCATTTTTAGCAACCAGCCTTTCCAATACTTTATTAACTGCTTTTGAATTTCCAAAAGCAATAAAATCATTAACGAAAAATAGCGAACCCCTTCCGGCTTTTTTAATTTTTGTAATAATTTTATTTTCAATAGTTAATGACATAATTATATGTTTATTCTGTCGCAAAAATAGTAAATATTTGCGACATAAATAATCAATTAAACCATAAAAAGTATTCAAATCAAATTAACAATTCAGAGCCTATGGTATTTTTCAAAAACTGTCCTCATTCCTCATTTTTGCTATAAATCATTAATTTTCAATTATTTAAAATGAGGACTTTGAGGACATGTGAGGGAAAGGGTATGCTTTTTCCTCATTTGTCCCTCAAATATCTCTCATGTTTCCCTCAGCCGTCCTCACTTATTCTTGGAATAGAAAAGTATATAGTATTAAATATCAGTATATTATTACATTCTATACCTTGTAAGTGAGGAAATGAGGACGGTTTTTGCATTACTACTAAGCTTTAATAATATATTCTGAATTATTTGGTTAAATGAAGCGTTCAAACTCAATCCCTTGTTCTTTCAGGGTATCGTAGTTCAGTATGTAAGCACTTGTTCTATTACTTCCAAATTGTACGTTCTTTCTGCGATAGTCAATAAATGAGCGATGTTTCTTCAGGTATTCACCAATTACCGCCTGGTCCAATACAGTTATCCCTTCTTTGCGAGCTTGTTCCCTGTATAAACCATGTATTGCTCCAACTCTTAGATAAAGATGTTTTACGCTGTTTTCAGCAACCACGATTTTGTAATGTGTATTCTCTGATATTTTATATAGATTAAGCAGGGATTGCAATACATGAAAATACTGTTCCACTTCATCGCTTTGGTTTTGTACTGAAATGGTAAGCCTTGCAGAGTGAATTAAGGCTGTTTTTGCCGTTTGATAATCAAAATGGAAATGTAAATCGGATTGTTCCATTAGAATTTTCATTGGTGTGAGTACGGATGAAATATTAAGAACTGTTCTTCTGTCAACGTTGCCAAATTCGCTAATAAGTTCATCCATAACCTCTGAACTAATACCGGGTTCTTCTTTAGCGTAGTGTTCTTCAATTAAATGTCGGTTATCAAATACCGAACAGGTAATATTGGTGAACTGCAAACTTTCTTCGGCTGCTTTAAATTCTTTCAGGTCTTCATAATTCCCTCGATTGGAATCGTCAAATTCGCCTAACAAACTACGACTGCATAAAGCAGGGTCTTGTGTAGGCAAGTCCTGACCGCTAATAATTCCCGACCCCCTGGGCTTTGCAATACGTGTTTCGTTACCGCCCGATTTTACGCCTGTAAGTTTACCGTTTCGATCGGCAATACCTTTTAAAGCCTCGATTGTGTTTTTGTGTATGCTGTTCTTGTATTCATTGCCCCAAAACGGATGGTTGGTTGTAGAATCCATACTTCGCTGCATTCCTGTGCTTGTACTTCCCGAAGCAAGGTTTATACCATCTTCCATTGGGGGCTTGCCAAACATATACATAATACTGCGAGCTGCTGTACTTTTACCGGATTGCCTTTTACCGAACAGGAACAACAAGGGGAAATAACCGAAATTGGATTTGTAAATAAAATCGCTGAAAATGGTTGCAATGTAGTAAGCTATCAATAGTACCGAATTACCAGGGTACACTTTGTTCATGGATACTGCCCATTTTGAGAAATTCCAATTGCTGCCTTTTATTGGTTTTACATATTTTGAATTTTCCTTAAACGGATTACCACCATCAGAACTGCCAATTTTAAGAGCTTTACCATACGGCAAATAAAAGAAATGTAACAAATGCACCTGGTCCTTTTTAATATTGTCTATTAATTTTTCCTTACCATACTTTCCTATAAACTCTGCGGTAGTATTAAGAACATGAAACGTATCGTTGATTCTTATTTGGCTTTCCGGAGGTATAGTATCAAATTCATCCAGATTATTTATTTGTGTAGCATGGGTAGTGATACCGTATTCATCAATAGGGTGAAAGGTTTTATTATAATATAATCCGTTTGCAAATACCCAAAAATTGTTCTTTTCATTGTAACCCACACGTTCAAGTTCTTTTGCTTCGGGTATGCCAAGTAACTTTACGTTTTTAATATTATCGAGCTGGCTGTCATTACCGTACCAAAAGAAACCATGTCGGCGGTGTACCTGTTTTTTGAAAGAAGCAGGGGTGCAAAAGTCATCAGAGGAAATAATAGCCAGGCGTTTCCGTCCATATTGGCTCATCAATCGCAATACATATTTCAGGTCAATTCTGCCTTGAGGGTCTTTATGGAACACACAGAACAAGGCTTCAAAAGTAAAGTTTGAAATTTGCTTCGGGTTCTTTCCTTCAACCGTCCAATAAGCACCATCTTCTTCATAAAACTGATTCGTTAAAAGATTTTCCTGTTGTTCCTTTTTCAGCTTGATTATATCGCTTATATTTTCCTTTTTCTTTGCTTTCTTTTCAATAGGCTGGTTATTGTCTTTCAAGGCATCCTGCCATGCTTTCTTAGGTTTTATTAATTCTGATACAAAATCGAGATAAACTTCCTGGTCGGTTCTGTCATAACAGGCAATAAGCGATGAAATGTGTTTAATTGCTTCGGACTTTTTAACCGGGTCGTTGGCAAATTTCTCGCTATACCTTTCTGTTTTAAAAACAATGTAATCCGATTGCTTTTCATTGTGCTGAAGAAATATCTCTTTTTTGGTGAAAGTAGAATCCGGGTCTTGTTTTTCAGGAAGTAAAACAACCGATACATGGAATTGATTTTTTATGAGTATTTCAGCATTCCTGTCGGTTGCACGAATGCCTGCTGCATCACCATCGAATATCAAAGTTGCTTTGTTTGTGTATTTTTTCAGGAGCTTTGCCTGCGTATAAGTAAGTGCAGTTCCACAGGTTGCAACGGTGTTTGTTATTTCAATATGGTGCATTCGCAATACATCAGAATACCCTTCAACAATAAATACACGGTCTTCATCTTTTATTGTAAATCGTGCTACATTTAAAGCATACAGTTCATTTCCTTTTGTATATATGCAGCTTTCCTTTGTATTGAGGTATTTTACCTTTGGATTGTCATTCAAATCACGCCCGGCAAATGCTATGGTCTGCCCCCTTGAATTGGAAACAGGAAATATAAGTCGGTTACGAAAGAAATCATACACACCATTGTCAGTACTTTTCAGGACACCAATTTCTTCGAGTATTTCGGTTTTTAAACCTTTTTCCTTTGCATGTGCCAGGAGAACATTTCCTTTTGGGGCGTAACCAATATTGAAGCTGCCGTTTTCAGGAATTGCCAAATTACGCTCCTTAATGTATGCTTGGGCTTCATCGTTATTAATTTGCTCCAAAAAGAACTTCTCAATAATATTACAGGCGACACGTAAACTTTCTTCATGTTTATATTTAACTTCATCGAAATTGGTACTTTTCTTCCACTCAAAATTGAGATTTAAAATCTTTGCCCCAATTTCAACTGCCTCTTTAAATTCAACGGTTTCATGTTCTTTTATAAACTCAATAGCATTACCGCCTTTATCACAACCAAAGCATTTATAAATTCCCTTTGTAGGATTAACGCTAAATGAGGCTGTTTTTTCATTATGAAACGGGCAGCAAGCCTTGTAATTACTCCCGGCTTTCTTTAATTTGATAAAATTGGAGACAACTTCGTAAATGTCATCATTGATTTGTTCTATAACCCTTTTTGCATCCATATTAGCCACCAGTTCATGGTTTTATATTTTATTTTTTTTAAAATGACAGGGCTGCCCTTGTACAACCCTGCCAAAACCATTATTAGCCGTCAAGGGTGGTTATTAAATATTTTACATCTTCGGGATTAAAACACAGATGTTTCCTGTCATTTATGGCAGCGGTCAGCTCAATTCTTGCCATAATACTTTCTTTCCAATCGGACATCATGTAAATGGCATTGCTCTTCTGTAAATAGTTCAATCGGATTTTTAACTTATCAATCCATTGAATATCTCCCTGTTCTTTTTCTTCCGGAATAATGATACTAAAGCCAAACTCAGTCAAAAACGATTTTACACGCTCTATTTCATTTAAGTCAGTTTCATAATGAATTCCAGATAAATAAATATTCATAGCGAAATATTTTTTGTTTAGGGACGACCGAGAAAATCGTATATTTTTTCAACCTGCCTTGGGGTGTAGGTTTTACCACGGTATTCACCTAATTCATCCTTTATTGGCTCAATCCATCTATTAAATGTTTTTAAACTAACATTATACGCCTCTGCTAATTGGATTTTACTTTGAGCAGTTGCATTAATATAGTTATCCATTATTTGTAGGATTGATGATTAAGATTTGCTTCCTCTTTTAGCCGATTTATTTCACTTGCATATATCTGCCATGAACCCCCTTTAAACTCTTGTCGTGCTTTTAGCATATTTTTCTTACAATAATGAATAACAGTAGTATATGGCATACCAGTTAATTTGCTAAACTGACTTGGGGTATAAAACTCAGGTTTGTCCTTTTCGGATAACCGATGAATCTCACTTATGATTTTCTCTGAAAAACTGTTTAAATCAGCTACGGTAACTAAATTATTGAAATCCTCTTTTTGCATAATTGTATGTTTTTATTTCTACATCAATTTGTAGGCGAACATACATTTGCTTTAAACACAAAAAAAGGGACAATGGGGGATGTCCCCCTTTATCCATGTTGTGTAATTTTCAGAATATCAACACTTAATAAAAAGTTTTTTTTGAAAAAAAATTACAAATACTATGATTTACAGGTCTTAGATAAATCTTTAAATAATGTTTCAACCTTGTCTTTAACAGAATCACTTACTTCAGTAAAGTGTTTTCTTATCTGACTGGCTTTTGGTGACAAACACATTTTGGTTGAAAAATTTTCTGCTAATAATCTCGATAAATGCGAACGATTAAAGTCCGGGTCTTCTGCAATTTTTCTTAAAATAGAAAATGCAATGTATGCCAATTCCGGACTTGAAATCTTTGTTTTTATCTTCTCCTGACAATAGCAATTAGTTGTGTTCATTTCAATTCCGTCATTAAGTGCAATTACTTTTAAAATTTCAACTGCATCTTCAATCTTATCAATGCGTAATCTAAAAGCCACATGAATTTTATGGTAAGCCTTTCTTGCTTTTAAAAGGTACTTCTTTTGGAAATATCTCGGAAAGCAAAATTGAAACCTAGTTTTTTGAAATGTAATGCAATCATGACTTTGCGAAACAACATGTTTGAACTGTTCATGTAATAATTCTTTGGTATAAAGAAACTCATCGTACAGATTATAGAGAAAAGTTTTTCTTGAATGCTTTGAATTTAATTTGAATGGTAACCTTTGTATTTCTTTTCTGAATTCACGCAGGTATTCATCCAGTTTTTCATTGTATTCTTGTTCAGAAGTAAATTCTTCGGTAAACGTTAAATACTGCTTCCTAAACTTTTTTGAGTATTTCACCTCAATCTTTCCTATTTTCTCTATAAAATCATATACGTCCATTAATAATTAATTTTGAAAAGTTAATAATAAATTAATATTAACGAGCAGGGGTATATACATCTGCTTCCCCTTGCACCCCTGCCTTTCGTATATGATTTTATTGGCTTGAAGCAATCTGTTATTCTACCTTAAATGAAAATTCTTTTGAACAGGATTGACAATGTAAATTCAGTTTTTTAAGCCTGATAACTCCTTTAGCAAAAGTTAATACTTCACAATCACAGTTTGGACAAATAGCTTGTTTGAAAGAAATGTTTTCATCATTGAGAAGATTCAACCTGTTCCATTTTGACATTTCTTCTTTCCGCTTATCATCAATGATTTTAGCATAAATTTGTGTGGTTCTTAAATCATTATGCCCCATTATATCCGATACAGTTTCAAGAGACATGCCTAAAGTCAAAGCACTAACCGCAAAGGTGTGCCTTGTGCAATGAAATGAGAGGCGTTTTTTAATACCCACCTCATTCATTATAAAGCGTAACATTGGATTTATATCGGAGCTTTTGCGAACAAAGCCTTCGTAAATTTTATCATTAGGCTGTTTATCACCTTTTAAATCAATTACTGATAATAGTCTTTCCGTAATTGGAATTCTTAGCATCTTTTCTTTATCCCTCCGGCTTTTTTCCATTGGCATAATTATCATGTTGTTTTCAATATGTTTGAATCTTAATTTTCTTAAATCAGAGAGGCGTAACCCACTATAACAACTTATTAAAATATGTTGAAGTGTTTCCTGGTACTTCATTCCGGTTAAGTAGGTTTTACCACGATTATCCTTCTTGTAAATCTTCAAGAATAGTTCTTTGTTATAATAATCATGGAGCATATCTATTTCTTTAAGTGTCAGATGTTCTTTTTTACCATCCTCTTTTAAAAAAGAAAAATTGCTAAAAGGATTTCTGTCAATAATGGATTTCTTATGGGCATAGGTTAAATATTTTCTAATCATTGACAAACCACTATATATGGTGTTTGCTTTATTATCCAGTGTCTCGATTAGGTAATTCCTGTATTTTTCAAGCCAATTTTCATCAATTTCGTAAATGGTCACATTGGGCTGGTATCTCTCTACTTTTATTATTTCTAATACCAAACCTGCATAAGTGGAGCTTTTAATTCTATTTCGTTCTTCGCTTAACCTGTTTCGTGCAAATTCAATAAAGCTTCCATTAACTTCACTATTTGAGTAGAGACTGAGAATATTTGAGAAGGTAACCGATTGTTTTCTTCTCTCTAATTCAATAATGATTTGTTCAACCTCGCTTTCTTTATCTTTTAAATAGAGGTTGTTTTTTTTCGCATCTGGCACTTCCCTGATTTCTTTAATTTTTTTGGTCTTTGGATTGTAATACTCCGGCTTAATAAAAAGATTAAGAGGAATCTTTTTAGTTTTCCGATTAAGGGTTACTCTAATGTAAAATCGAGATGTACCATCCTGTCTTGTGTAAGAGCTGTCCAAGTAAACACTTACTGTTGCATTTGTCATAATTTTTAAATTTGCGCTATGCAGCTTAAAAAATTCGTAAACATTTTGTGATTATTGGATAGACAAACTTATATTTATTGTAAATTTATCTACAAATAATTCACTCTATCAGATACTTGTATTATTCGGAAACATTTTTTAGTAACTGAGAATTATTCGGAAACAATTCGGAAACAAATATTGTATTTGTTGTAAATTTGGTTACGAATAAATTACACTAAAAGAAAGTAAATGTCAGTAAAAGCTTGTAAAGACAGGTGAAACCAAAAATTATTGTAAATTTGTCTACAAAAATATTAGTGTCCTACAAGTTTGAGGGCCTAGTGACCGTTTTAGGTCGTGCAGGTTCAAGTCCTGTCCTGGGCACAAAAGTAAGCCCCTCTCGAATATCATTCGGAGGGGCTTACTTATTCCTAACGTGCTATCCGGCAAACCTTTAGCATCATCCGGTTTTTAATCCGGAACTGGGTTTGCTATTGGGTTGCGCCTAACTTTTTTTTATTGATTCCGTTTAGAGGTTTGGCATAACGTTTTGTAATTCAAAATTACAGGATTTCAACAGCCGAGGCAATACCACTTTAGGGGTATTATTGGCTTTCGGTTAAGTGATATGGTGTTAAACAACAGGTAATCAGTACACTGGCCGGGTATTGCAAAAAACAGAATAATTTGCCAATTTGACAAAAGCTCGGTTTCAATAGACGAGCGTATGTGGCTTCTTGATTAAGGAATCGTGTCGAACATAGAGAACCGTTCACTCCGGGAGAAGAAGAAATAGCATTCGCGGGTGGCATTGGCATCACTGTCGGAACCGTGGACGGCATTTCTTTCAATCGATTCGGCAAACATTTTCCGAATAGTTCCTTCTTCTGCTTTGGTTGGATCGGTAGCGCCAATCAATTTACGATAGTCCAGTACGGCATTTTCTTTTTCCAGGATGGCAACCACCACAGGACCGGAAGTCATAAATTCAATCAAACTATTGAAGAAAGTCTTTTCTTTGTGTACGGAGTAGAAACTTCGGGCCTGAATGGGTGTCAGGCGAAAGTACTTCATGGCAGCAATGTGAAACCCGGCTTCGTTGATCATGGCCAAAATTGGCCCAATGTATTCATGGCTTACAGCTCCGGGTTTGATAATGGTTAAGGTCTGTTTTCCGGTCATAGCATTACATTTGGCAGGCGTGGGTAAAAGTGTTGACTACATTCTTGGATGAATATTGAAAATTTGATTCATGCTGAATGTTCGTTTTTTAATAATTAAAAGCTGTTACAGTAGCTGGTTATGGGTGCAAAGAACATCATGCATGGCTCCGTTTCATCCTCTCATCTGCATACTAATTTACTAAATAATTGGTATTATCCCTATCAGGCAGGGTATATTCGGCGCGTTGAAAACATTTTGAAACTTTACCCGGCTTGGGCCATGTCATTTAGTATCTTTACGGCCAATACGTTCCAGAATAAAAATGTGTATGATTTTAAGTGGTGTTGATTTCTCAGATTTGCAGAAGAGGTTGATCCATGGGGTTGAAAAAGTGGTGGTGCTAAGCCATCGAAACCCGGATGGGGATGCCGTTGGTGCATCCCTGGGTTTGTCAAATTTGCTTGAGAAATTAGGTCATACGGTGCATGTGGTGGTGCCCAATCCCTTGCCTCGTTTTTTGAAATGGATGAAGGGTGCGCGTGATATTGTGGTGCATTCGAATAATACTGCTCGTGCCGAACGCATTATTTCTGAGGCAACCCTTATGTTCGCCCTCGATTTTAACGATCTTACACGTATTCGGGAATACGATTCCTTCGTGAGTGGGAACCCCTGCTATAAAGTATTGATTGATCACCACCCGCATCCGGGCGATTTTGCCAATCTTGTGATTTCGAATACGGAGTCCAGTTCCACGGCGGAGTTGGTTTACCATGTCATTCATCATTTGGGATTAGCCTCCTATATCGATTCGGATAGTGCATCGTGCATTTACGCAGGTATTATGACAGATACTGGGAATTTTAGCTATAATTCATCTCGTCCCGATACCTTTATGACTGTGGCACGGCTATTGGAATTTGGAATAGAAAAGAACAAGATTTACGATGCTGTGTTTGATAATTTTTCTTTTGAAAGAATGCGCCTGATGGGTTTTTGTCTGGATCGGAAAATGGTCTTTCTCCCCGAATACCAAACGGCATACATTGCTCTGAGCCAGGACGAACTTAAAGCCTATGATTTTAAAGTGGGCGATTCGGAAGGTTTTGTAAATCTCCCCCTATCCATTAAAGGGGTACGATTCTCGGCTTTGTTTATCGAAAATAAGGATCGGGTTAAGGTGTCCTTCCGGTCAAAAGGGTCATTTGCAGTTAACGTTATGGCCAGTACCTATTTTCAGGGGGGAGGGCATCGAAATGCATCAGGTGGAGAATCATTCGACTCACTGGAAGAAACCGTACAGCGCTTTGAGGCTCTCTTGCCGGAATTTAATGAGGAATTGCATGCAGAGTAAGAAACTATATATGATCGGGATTGGAGTTCTGCTGGGCTGTCAACCACATGTTCAGGAAGAGCAGCCGGGTAAGCCACTTACCCGGCAGGAACTTATGGACGTTAATAAAACTTTAGTCCGAAAAGATAATCAACGTATATTGGGCTATCTGACCCGTAACGGATTAAAAATGGAACAAACTGAAACGGGGCTTTGGTATGCCATTGAATCCGACCAGAAAGGCAAGCATGCTCGGCCCGGCGATGTTATTCGATTAGAGTATACCCTGGAACTGCTGGACGGAACTGTTTGCTACAACTCGGAGCAGGATGGGGTAAAAGAATTTGAAATTGGTCAGGGTGGTGTTGAAAGTGGACTTGAGGAGGCGGTACTGATGTTGCGGGAGGGCGACAAAGCACTGCTGATTATGCCGCCGCATCTGGCGCATGGATTAACCGGCGATGGCAAACGTATTCCGGCCAGAGCCATTATCATGTATACTTTAAAAGTAAAATCGATTCATTTCAAATAGTATGAAAACGCAGTTAGCCATTTTGGTAGTTCTTCTGTTGAGCTCGTGCTTTCGTTCGTCCCCCTATCCGGGATATTCCAAAGGCCATGAAGGAGTTTATTTTCAACTCCATCAAATGGGGGAATCTAACCGAAAAGCCTGCTTCAACGATTTTATTACAGCCGACATCCAGTACCTGACCCTGGACGATTCTCTTTTTTTTACCGGACGCCGCAAGATACAGCTTACACCATCAGAGGCCAAAGGTTCTATAGAAGCCTGTTTTCAGATGCTTTCCAATGGCGACGAAGCTTCTTTTATTATTTCGGCAGATGAATTCTTTTTAAAGACGCTGCAAACCGATATGCCGAAATTTTTACCTTTGGGCAGTTACTTCAAAATAAGAATCCATATAATTGATCTGCAAACAGAGCGTGAATACGAAAAGGAAAAGCTCGCCTTCTTAAATTGGATTGATGACTTTGGGGAATACGAGCGGGAAATGCTTAAACAATTCATTCAAGAGGAAAAACTTGAGGTGTCACCAACTACTTCCGGCTTGTATTATCTGAATTTGAAACCAGGGGTTGGGCGGAAAGTAGCAATAGGCGATACTGTAACTATTAATTATGAGGGACGTTTCCTAAATGGCAAGTTTTTTGATAGCACCATACGCCGAAAACAGCCATTTCAGTTTGTTTATGGAACCGAGTGGCAGGTGGTTAAAGGTTTGGAGGAAGCAATTGGTATGATGAGCGAAGGAGAGAAATCGCTATTTATTCTGCCTTCGGAACTGGCTTTTGGAAACGAAGGCTCCTCAACCGGAATTATCCCACCGTTCACCTCTTTGCTTTTTGAGGTAGAACTTGTGAAAATAAATTAGTAGCTATACGTAAAATAATCCTTCCAATTGTCCGTTGAAACAATAACAATGTTAAAATTTATACCAATGAAAATCAATGCATTTGCAACTGCTGCGGTTACATTCCTCCTCTTAGTAAGTTGTCATAAGGACGTAAAGAATGACTATCAGGCGGAACATGATAAGATGATGGCCAACTTTAAAACAGAATATGGCATCACTGAAAGTGATAAAATAGACGACGGGCTCTATTTAAAGTTTACCCATCAGGTGAATTTGGATTCCAGTACTGCACTTTATCCCAATGGAACTTCGGATGTTATTGTGGATCTACTTGGTTTTCTGGGAAGTCAGGGTGTTTTTGAAGCGACCAATTACCAGGATGCAAATGATAATGGAATTTACAGCGAGCAGTATGTTTACGGACCCAAACGATTGGATATCCGAAGTTTGCCTCTAGGGCTTGGAGTTGCTCTGCTCTCCATGCAGGAAGGCGAATCAGCCATAGTGCTTATGGATCATCGTCTGGCATTTGGTGGTTACACACCGGCGTTATATGAAGTGGATTTGTATCGGGTGATAAATAACCAGGAATGGTACGATTCCGTTCAATTCCAAACCTATAAGGATTCTTTGCATTTTCATGACACATTGGTGGTAGCCGATGGCAAAACATCTTTTGTAAAGGTTCGTACCACGGGGTTGACAAAGCCTGTGTTGGAAAGTGGCGATTGGGTTACTATAAACCTGAGTGGTTATTATGTCGAAGCGGATTCAGTTTTTGTAAGCAGTCTTCCGGGACGTAACTTTTATCCGTTTGGTCAGGAGAGTGAACCCGAGGAGTTGGTGTTTCAGTTAGGAAGTCAGGGCTATCCGGTGAGTGATATTGTGGTGTTTGCCATAGATAAAATGAGCATTGGCGATGAATGGGAAATTCTTGCACCATCCGAACATGCCTTTGGAAGTACTGGTTATACTCACCCGACGACCGGAGCCTATCTGGTACCCCCCGATATGGATGTACATTATCGCATTAAGTTTGTAGGGGTAAATCTTTAATACTTGAAGAAAAGTCGTTAAGTACGGGCTATTTCTGTAAAATAAAAAGCGTGGGGATTTTGTGCAGCTCGGGCAGCTCATCCTTCCACGCTTTTATTGTTTTAGTCTTAATGAAGCCGGTGGCCGCTGTTACATCTACCCCAAGGCACAAAAGAGTGGTTGAAGAACAGGTATTGAGTAGATCGTTGAGCAATTGATTGTTTCGATAGGGAGCTTCAATAAACAGCTGCGCTTGTTTTTCGTTAGCCGACCGTTGCTCGAGTTGTCGGATGCGTTGAATACGGTCACTGGTTTTGACGGGTAAATAACCCACGAAGGCAAAATTTTGGCCATTCATGCCGGAAGCCATCATAGTGAGCAGGATAGATGATGGCCCTACCAGGGGAACTACCTCGCGGTTTTGCTCGTGAGCCAGGCGAACGATATCGCTCCCGGGATCGGCAATGGCCGGAACGCCAGCCTCCGAGAGCAAGCCAATATCTTCCATACCGGCAGCATGTAAAAAGCCCGGGATGTCGTTGGCAGGGGTATGATTGTTCAGAACAAAAAAGACCAGATCATCGATACGGGTGGCAATACCCAATTGAATCAGCATACGCCGGGCGGAGCGCTCGTTTTCCACAATATAATAGCGAACATGATTAATAACTTCCTTGTTGTAGGGAGGAATCACATGATCGACCGGGCTTTCGCCTATGGTAGATGGTATTAGGAATAATTTGCCTGACATGGAATGAAATTTTGGCAAAGATAATTTCTTTTGGTTAATGCCCCGTGAGACGCTTGATACAGTAACCCTGTTTAGATATCTTTGTACGTAATGGCGGATCAGATAAAATTTACCCTGTTGGGAACTGGTACTTCGCAGGGGGTACCTGTAATTGCATGTGATTGCAAGGTATGCACTTCTGCCGATCCTCGCGACAATCGTTTACGTACCTCCGTATTGATTGAGTACCGGCAGCAAGTACTGGTTATAGACACTGGCCCTGATTTTCGTCAACAAATGCTACGCCAGAAGGTTAAAAAGCTCGATGCCGTACTTTTTACCCACGAGCACAAGGACCATGTTGCCGGTTTGGATGATGTACGTGCCTTTAATTTCAGGCAGAAGGAAGCTATTGATGTATATGCCGAACCTCGGGTGCAGGATGCCCTTAGGCGGGAGTACGCCTATATCTTTGCCGATGACCGCTATCCGGGCATCCCGAGCGTGAACATGCACCTGCTTGAAAACAAACCCTTTCAGATTGGCGCGTTAACGATACAGCCCATTCGCGTAATGCACTATAAACTTCCCATTCTGGGCTTTCGTATCGGTAATTTTGCGTACCTGACTGATGTTAAATCGGTTCCTGAAGAAGAACTATCCAAGCTCGCCGGACTGGAGGTTTTAATTGTTACTGCGCTTCGCAAGGAGCCACATATCTCGCACATGAGCCTTTCTGAGGCGCTGGAACAGGTAGAGCGCATTCGTCCTATTCAAACCTACCTGACTCATTTAAATCATACATTTGGGCTGCATGCCATCGAGGATGCCCAATTGCCCAAAGGGGTGAATATTGCGTACGATGGGCTGGAAATACTGCAACAACTTTAGGGTCAGTAATTTCGGTATTATTAGAGCGGAATTCCGATCGGAAAGAATTAGTGGTCGGAATCTACAGAAAGGCATCCGTTTTTGGCAGAGTAGTTGATAATTCTAGTTCGATAGTAGCATTTTTTATGCTGAAAAAAATTGTAACTTTAATAAAACTTCTTAAACCAATTAACGTTGTAAGTAAAGTTTTAAAGTGATTGTAACTAGATCAAATACTTAAATTAAAATTGAGCATTATGAAAAAACTGAATTTGTTTTTAGGCCTTAGCGCCTTGAGTCTGGGAGTGCTTTTTACATCGTGTAACAAAGATGAGGATCCGGCTGCTGCCCCTGTAATCAGCTTTGATCAAACCAGTCCGGTGGTTTTAGCGGCAGGTGTAGATAGCACCGTATTAACCGGTACCATCAAAGCGGACGGGAAATTAAGTAGCATAAAAATCAGTAAAACAGTTGGAACTACCGAGTCTACCCTTGAAACGATTACCAGTTTTGACGAAGGTGATTTTACTTCATCCGATGACATTAACTGCAATTTCCGTTATGCGGTAAGTGATATTACTGCCACTACAACCATTGCTATCGAAGTAACCGACAAGGAAGATCAAACCACCAAAACCTCTATTGAAATTCAAGTAACAGCGCTTGGTGTACTGACCTCAAAAGGTACATCCCAATTAGGAGCAGGCGGTAATTTAACACTGCCCAGCTACTACTCTGTGCAAACCGATCAGACTTATTCTTTAAGTGCAGCACGTACCAATGCAAGTATTCTGGATATCGTGTTCACATCAACTGCTTCGGTAGCCAAATTTATTTCGCCTAAAGATGCCAGTGATGCAACAATTAGCGGAGCCAACCGCACCACTTTGTATGCGTCCACCAGCATTGCTTTTGACGCGATTACCGCTGAACAAGTGGCTGCTGCTTCTCTTAGTGCCGACAATATTACCGTAGCACAGGGCGATGTGATTATTTTTGAAACCACTGAAGGAACCAGAGGTGTGTTCGAAGTAACCCAACTTACTATTGCCACCGATGGTTCTACAACGATTGACATTAAAGTAAAAGAATAGTTTTAGTTTTACTACATAAAAAAGGCTGGCAGATGTTGCCGGCCTTTTTTTATTTGGCAGGTATAGAAATGAAAAGAATGGCAGCTTTTAACATTTTAGTACTTTCGTGCCATAAATCCTATTAAATGAAGATTGCTGTTAACACTCGCTTATTATTACCCGGAAAGCTCGAAGGCATTGGATGGTTTGCCTGCGAAACCCTGCGCCGTATTACCCAGCAGCACCCCGAGCACGAATTTGTTTTTATCTTCGACCGGCCATATAGTGAGGAATTTTTGTTTAGTTCCAATATTACTCCGGTGGTTACTTACCCCCAAGCCCGGCACCCAGTACTTTGGTATCTGTTTTTCGATTGGGGAGTGCCCCCTGTACTTCGAAAACACAAACCCGATTTGTTCTTCTCGCCCGATGGTTGGTTGAGTTTGCGAACCCGGGTACCCTCCATGCCCGTTATTCACGATCTGAACTTTTTTCACAATCCCCAATGGGTATCGCGTGGGCCTCGTCAATACTACAACTATTTTTTTCCCCGTTTCATACGGCAGGCAAAACGTATTGCCACCGTATCGGAATTTTCGAAACAGGATATTTCCAATCGTTTTTTGGTGGGTCCCGAAAGGATTGATGTGGTGTACAACGGTGCCAACAACACGTACAAGCCGCTTTCTGGCGAGGAAGTTCAGGTAACTCGTGATACCTATACCCGGGGGAAACCCTATTTTCTTTTTTTGAGCCTGGTGCATCCACGGAAAAATCTTACCCGAATAATTGCTGCCTACAATCAATTTCGAGAAAAAACCAGCGCCGGAGTTCTTCTTCTGGTAGTGGGTTCCACCAAGTATTGGACCGACGATACTCGTGAAGCCTGGGAACAATCACCCTATAGCGACGACATTATCTTCACCGGCCGCTTAAACGGCGAAGCGTTGAACCATGTTATGGCCTCTTGTTTGGCACTGGTGTATGCTTCGTTGTTCGAAGGATTTGGTATTCCCATACTGGAAGCGCTCTATTGCAAGGTGCCAGTTATTGCCTCCAATACCAGTTCGATGCCGGAGGTGGGTGGAGATGCGGTTCATTATGTGGACCCGTATAGTGTGTCGTCGATTACGGATGGCCTGGTAAAAATCTATTCCGATCCGGCATATAGCGAAGCGCTTACCCAAAAAGGGGTGGCGCAGGCTTCGAAATTTACCTGGGATCGCACGGCCGATTTGCTGTGGGCGGGTATGGAGAAAGCTTTGGCGAAATAAAAATCGGCAGTTAAGTAACAGCCAAAAGAGCAGTGATTGCAACCCCGACAGCCTGATATATCGTGTTGTGATTGTTTTGGGGGTACAAAACCTGTTGATTTTTAGCATCCTGTTTTATACTTTTACCGTTCCCTAACACTAATAAACAACCTATGAAGAAGCTAAATATCTGCTGTTTGGCAGTATGGCTTGTTTTTTTTCAACCTGCTCTAATAGCCGGGGAAGACCCCGAAAGCTGTTTGCTGTTTTCCATAACATCCGAAAGCATGGCCCGGCTGGGTGTGGTAAATACCGACCGGGTAAGTGCCAGTCTTCAAATCGTGAACAAGGAGGGGAACACCTTCCTGAACCAACCGGTGTCCGGTAATTCCACTTTTTTTAAACTGGTTAACCTCAAGAGTTTACCCGATGGAGTCTATACGGTAACTCTTAATTCAAAGGGAACACTTTATAACCGAAAGTTTACGGTTCAAAAGGCTCAGGCAACAATTGAAAAAATCCCGGTTCGTACCCCGCCGCGTTTTAAAATGGTGGACAACAACAGCCTGATCATCAGTTATCACAACTCGTTCAGTGAAATGGTAAATATCTTCTTCATTCGGGGGGATGAAGTGGTGTTTGAAGATCGAGGAATATCTGCTCTCCAAATTTTAAAACGCTATCCTCTGGAGAAACTTCCCCGCGGCCAGTATACCGTTCAGTTGTATTCCAATGGGTTGATATACCCATTTTCCATGGTTCTTGAATAGTACATTATGAAATCCTGTCAACTCCTTTTTCTTCTTACTCTGTTATTGGTATGTGGCCTGACTTATGGCAATCAGGAAGCGGACACCCATTACCGGGCTGCCTATCAATCTTTTGATGCCGGGCACTTCGAACAGGCTTTAGCGCAAGCTTCTTCTGCCTTACAGGTGGACTCAACGGTAGCCGATTATTTCCTGCTTCGGGCTCGTGTGTATTTCAAACTGGGGAAATACAACCAGACCATTAGCGATTGTTATTCCGTTTCGCGCATACAGCCTCGCATGCCTCAGGTGTACCTCTTGCGCGGACAAGTAGCCCTGGTAACGGAGAGTTATGTGGGTGCTGTTATGCTACTCGGCAAAGCAATTGAAAGTTCCAGCGATGCAACGCTTACCGGTGAAGCATACTTCCTTAGAGGCAAAGCCAACACGGCATTGAAACGATACCCCGCCGCTCTGGATGATTTCAAGAAGGCGCAACAGTATCCTGGTTCCGGAGAAGAGATTGAACGAGCCATGACCTATGCCTATATGCAGGCAGGCCAGTTGGAGGAAGCTACGGCACTTAACAAACAACTGCTCACCCAAACACCTGAAGATCCGTCGATGTACCTGATGCAAGCCCAGATTGCTCAAAAAAAGGGAGATATTGCTACGGCGGAGGGCGCGTATGAAAAGTATATCGGTTTGGTACCTGAGGACTATACGGCCTACCATGCCCTGGCTTGCATTTACTTCGATAAAAAGGATGGCGATAAGGCTTTGATGCACTTGCAACATGCCATACTGCTGGAACCTGGCGAACCGGCACTTTATAAAACACATGGGCAGGTTTTACTGATCCAGGGGAAAACCGAAATGGGTTGTAATTCTTTATTTAAAGCGTTGCAGCTGGGTTATCTGGATAAATACGGATACGATCTGTTGGAGCTGTATAAGCAATCCTGCGAAACCGAGTAGGCTCGATTTCGCAGGATGATCTCAAAATAAAACAGGGCTTCGCGATAGCGAAGCCCTGCAAGGTTACCCGAAAGAAGGTGTTATGGTTTTGATTAGAAGCCGTTTAGTTTGTAAGCAATTCCTCCAATGATCCAACGGCCAGGTTGTTCCATGCTGCCTACATCAATATAATCGGCATCCAGCAAGTTGGTCGCTTCAAGAGAAAAGGTGAAGTTGAGGAAGGTATAATCGGCTTTGGCATCGACCAGCCAATACGCCTTATAAGGGTGTTGGGTATAGGTCTTTTGAATAAAATCGTATCCCTGGTAGCTTCCGGTGCGCTCGGCGTAGGCGGTGTTTACCGACATAACCAGATTGCGGAAGAGGGTTCGGGAGAATTGTCCGGAAAATTTCTGGCGGAGATGGGAATATTTCAGGAAGTTGCCAATTAAATTTTTATCTACATCCATATAGGTGTAATTCAGGCGAACCGTGCTGAGCAGGTACTTTACCACAGGGGTTTGCGATACGTCTATTTGGGCGCTGCATTCTACCCCTTTAGAATGGTAGTATGGAACATTGATGGGTTTGAATTTGTTCTCGTCTTGAAACCAAACCCAGTCGATGGTGTTTGAACCTTCCATCAGAAAGTAGTTGACCGAGAGGTTAATTGTTCGATCCTGCCATTGCAAACCACCTTCGTAGGACTGCATCTCGTAGGAAGCCAGATTGTTATTGCCCGTATTGTTCGGATCGTTATAGGTGAGGTCGGTAAAGGTGGGGTGACCCAGAGTGTAGTTGTAACTACCTAAGACAGATAGGTGGCTAATAACTCGATATCGTGCATCAATACCGGGGAAGAAGTTGAGTTCGTCGGGCAGGTACGAATTCCAGTTGGCCAGCAGACCGGCGGAGATCATCAGGTTGTCCGTTGCATACTGTTGTTCCAGATGCAGGTCAAAATTGGTGCGGTTATCACTCAGGGTGTAGAGAGCATCGTAGCCCCGAACGGGAATTTTTGTCCCCCGGTTGTATCCAATGCTATTACTGATAATATTTTCGGAACGGGTATGAAATCCCAGCGTAGTGGTACCCAGAAACCATTTGGTGGAAAGGTTCAGTTTTGCACCCATCACATCGTTAATATGGTGGTTGGTGTAGACAAAACTGGTATCGAAGGTTGTGTTTTTCGGGTTATTGCTGATTGACTGATTATTTTCCACCCGGTACCAGTCGTCATCCACCCGGAACATTTCCCAACGGTCGCGGTGGCGGCGCCAATATACCTGGGGATGTATTTTTATTTTCTTACCGGTTTTATATCCCACAGCCGCATAGGTCATCTGGTTTTCTTCAAACTGATCGGGATATTTTGGGGTGTAGAAACTGTTGGAACCGAAAGCCCGGTCGGTGTATCCCAGTTGGATATCCAGTATGCCATCAGGGGTAAGCACGTTGCCATGGTAAAATACCGATTGGCGTTTAAAATCGGTATTGGGGGCGTATCCATCGCTAAAGGCGTTGTTGTAGTGCACTAAATTTCGGGTGTTGCCGGTTACCAGATTGAGGGTAATGGCATTGCTGAAGAAGTCGTATTGGCCGTAGCGGCTCGACAGGCTCAGCGAATTTACTTCCGAAGGGCGGGTTACAAAGTTGACGGCTCCCGAAATGGCATTGGCTCCGTGCACCCTGGATGCCGGGCCATTGAGAATTTCGATACGGCTTATGGCTTGTGTTTCTACCGGAAGGTTTAAGCTTAAATGTCCGGTTTGGGGGTCTGAAATGTTGATTCCGTTGAGGAGAAAGAGATTGTGGTCGAAGGAACTACCACGGATACTGAGGTCGGACTGGATGCCTGCTTTGCCGCGCTGGCGCAGGTCGATGTTGGCGGAATAGGTAAGGAGATCGGTGAGGCTTTGCGCCGGGGAATGCTCAATATCGGTTGAGGTTATCACTGAAACCAACCGGGGAAGTTCCTGCAGAACTGCCGGACTCATTTGACTGACTACTTCCACTTCCTCCAGATCGTACTCCTGACTTACCCGGGTGGTGTCGTCCTGGGCTATGCTGGTTGCAGGTGCTGCAATCAGGGTGTATGCCAGGGCAATATTCGATATGTGTACCACCTTGCGCAGGGAACTGAATACCGAATACTTCTTCCGCTTAAATTGCTGAAAGAAGATTTTCTTTCCATTGTTTACTTTGTTTGTATTCATACTTAAGTGAGTTAAAAATTTGGGCAAAGATAGTTAAATAGCATAGGAAAATATTAACTAAGCGCGCACCTGAATGAATCGGGATAGCGATCAAGTGTTTGGATCTGTTTCGTTTTTAACGCTGTCCGGGAAACAGACTCCGCTCCGGTGTTGAAGACAAAGGCTGTTTTGGACTCAATTATTTTCAATGGGCAGGAAACTGTATTTTCTGGAGTATTGCAACATCTGCGAGGCATAATCTTTTGCGTAGTGTAGCTGAATATCAATTATTTCTCCGTTTTTTTCAATGGGTTGGTATTCCGGATTGACAAATCCACTGTATGCTGCCATGTGTATGGACTCAAAGCGCTTCAGCACCTCCGTGTGGAGCACAGGATCCACTTTTACCCCATAGGTTTCAACCAGTGTTTTGCCGGCGGTGTAGTCGCCTTCCGATTTGATCCGTTGTATTTCGGCCAGCAGTATGGCAAAAAGCTGGCGTAATTTTTCGTAATCGTTGATGCGGAAGTAGGTTTTTCCTTCTTTCTGCATTTTTTCAATGATGTTTTCCGACTGACCCTTTTCGTAACACCAACGTGCAATAAGTTGCCGGTTACGCATATGAGCCTGCTCAATGTTTTTGCCTGGCTCAATGCGCCGTAACTGGGTCATCAGTCCGTTACGAATGTACGACAGGTATTGCGCCTTGGCTGCATCGGGATTCGGCAGCAGCCCCAGTTCAATCATTTTAGGATCCATGAGGTAGTAGAGGGCAAACAAATCGGCGCGAGCCTCTTCCAGTGGTGCATGGTAATTTTTCAGGGCTTCGGAGCTTACTCCTTCGATCAATTGGCCCGACCCGTGTCCCAGGCATTCGTGCAGGTCGGTATGCAGGTTGTCGGTTAGCGGACCGAATGTTTTTACCAATTTGTATTCGTTGGTATCGTAAGAGAATTCTTCGAGAAACCCCGATTGTAAATTGGCCTGTGCATGGGCCTGCGCAATGTTTTCGAGGCTCACCGACTTAGATCCGTAATCTTTTCGAATCCAATCGGAGTTGGGCAGGTTGATGCCCAGGGGGGAGTATGGGTAGCAGTCGCCTCCCAGCATGGCCACGGTAATCACTTTTGCCGAAATGCCTACTACCTGTTGCTTTTTAAATCGGTCGTCAATGGGTGAGTGGGCTTCGAACCATGGAGCGTTTTGCGAAATAATTTGCGTTCGCCGGGTAGCTTTCAGGTCGGTAAAATTTACCACGGATTCCCAGCTGCCTTTCATGCCTAAAGGATCGGAATAGGTTTCAATAAAACCATTTACAAAATCAACCTGAGCCGTATCTGCCACCCATTGAATGTTGTATTCGTCCCAGGTTTTCAGGTCGCCTGTTTCGTAATACCTTATCAACAGGGCAATACCCGCTTGTTGCTCGGAGGTTTCGGCCACGGTTTGTGCCTGTTGCAGCCAGTAGACGATTTGGTCGATGGCCGGGCCGTACAAACCGCCGCTTTTCCAAACCTGTTCCTCCAAAACGCCAGATTTAGCTGACAGGCGTGAATTTAGGCCATAGGAAGGAGGGGAGCTGTCGGAAGGATTTTTCATTTGGTGGTAGAATTCCGTTGCCTCGTGCTGCGAAACCTGTCGGTAAAAGTTAACCGCCGATTCGGCAACCATATCACTTCCTTCCTTCTGATTTACCTTTTTGTTTAAATATTGAGGGTCAAACAGCACCGGGATAAGCGTGTTCAGGGTTTCTTCGGGGGTGGAGCCTTTAAAGGCAGGAAAACCTTCGGGATTTGATTTGTAAACCAGCTCGTTAAAGTAGCCCACACTAAAACCGGGCAGTATTTTATCGTTCGAATAGTGGTGGTAAATGCCGTTCCAATACCAAACCTGCTTCAGGTAGGTGAGGAAGGCTTTATACGAATCGGAACTCATATCGCCGGTGTAGGTGGTGTAAATGTTTTCCAGAACCTGACGAATAGCCAGGTTGTAGCGCCCGTTCTGATCCCAAAGGATGTCGCGCCCGCACAGGGCTGCCTGGCTGAGAAAGTATATGAGTTTCTTCTGCCGCAGGTTCAGCTGGTCGAAATTCGGAACCTGATAACGCAGGATGCGCAGGTCAGCAAATTGTTCGAGCTGGTAGTTAAAATGGGTATCCGATCCAGCTGATGAATCGGGACTTGTTGTCTGACAACTGGTCGATACTAGCATGCTGCTAAAAATTATTGATCGTATGAATGTGGCGGATGTGGTGTTGGATCTGGGTTTCATTACATAAAACTACGAGTTTTATGCCAACTTTTTACATGTATACAGATAAACAGGATGAAGCGGTGAATGTTTTAAAATCAGTCGGTAATGAGCTACTTGATCTCCGGTGCCGGGAGTATAAGCTCCACTTATTATATGGTCGACTTGGTATACCATGTTAACCTCAATTAGTTGGGTTGTGCTACATCGGGGGCTATTAAATTCCGGGTGCGCTCGGGGTTTGCGACCCATAATTTCTGGATGGTTTCCTGAAGCGGTTCTTCCGGAACAATAACGGTTTCGGTACCCCAAAATTCATTGTCGGTGGCGGTTATTTGTTCGTACAGTACTTCATTGGGCTTGGCGGCATCGCGATAGCGGATTTTATCGAAATTTTCATCCGTTTTGCCGGTGATTACAAATTCGGTAGCAAAGTTATGTTGACTGGTTACTTTGTTTCCATTTTCATCTTTACGTCGTTTCCTGAGTTTAAGAGAAACCTCGCTGCGGGCGTAATAAAGGTTCCAAATGGCATCGTACTGGCGGTATTCCACCACATAACTTCCGTACCGGGGAGCAACACGGTATTCTTTTGGTGCCCGTTTTATAAGCCAGGTATAGGCAAGGGCTAAGCTACGCGGGTCTATTTGGAATTCGGCTCGTACAACTGCCAGCGAGATCGCATCCAGGTAAATGACGCCATCGAATCCGATAAAATCGCGAGGTTCTTTAAAGTGAAAGGCTATGGAATAGGTTTGCCGGCCATTATACATTTGCTGTCGTAGGAATTCGTACTCGTAGTACTGCATGAATTCGGTATTCAGAAAGTTTACCCCGTATTTTATTATATCCAGTTGCAGCGTGTTGTACAGGCCTCCTTCCACCACCAGATTGATTTCCTGATCGTCGACCAGACTGTGTTCTTTCCGGCCTTTCTTGAGCTTGATCAGATCGTTTTCGTTGCTTAGATAGGGGGTTTTGTATATGTCAATTACTGCTTCGGAAAGAGAAATGTATTGATCGTTTTGGCGGGTAGTTTCCCGTATGAATGCAGTGAGCAGTTCGGGGTGGGAGGCATAGTTTTGTTCTTTCTTCTCCAGTGCCAGGTAGAGCAGGTTGTAGGGGTCGTGAGGACGAACAATCAACTCGTTGATTTGGAACTTTTGAGGTTCCAATTGAATTTCAACCGAATTCACCAGAAATTTCTCGATACTGATGGACTGCTGATAGTAACCCAAACAGCTGACAACAATACTATCAACTCCCAGATCCATGGGAATAAAAAAATTGAAGCGGCCTTCTGAATTAGTAATAGTTCCGGTGGTTTGATAAGGAATAAATACGTTAGCGTATGGGATTACCTTTTGGGTTTTGCCGCTTCGCACTACCCCGGAAATGCTGATCAGGTTTTTTCCGCGTGCATTGACCTGTACCAGGGGCGCCAGAATTAATTGTCCATCGTAGAGGTAGTACTGGATGTCTTGTCCGTAGAACAGGGTGTCCAAAAGTTTTCGCAGCAGCATTTGCTCGTCGGGCAATCGGTATTTTCGCTCCGGAACAATAGCGCTGCTGTAGGCAAGGGGTACTTCGGTTGCTTGTTCAATATGGTATAAAAACTGCTGTACCGATAACTCCTGGGGAGGTATCGGTACATACTGCTGTAAAACTTGCTGAGCCCTGCTGCTGTTGGCCGGAAAAAGCAGTAAAAGGAGAAGGTATTTTACTGCACGGCTCATTGTTTGCGCACAATGAGCTTATTGTCGGTGTGCACCAGTTTAATATCTTCAACCACAAAGGAGTTGATCATGCCGAGCACCTGATCCAACGACTGCGAATTGCAGGTAATATTTATCGAATCCAGGAATTCTACCTGATCATCGGTTTCCAGTTGCAGTTGATAGTGGTTGGCCAAAACCTTACATACGTTTTGTAAAGGTTCGTTATGGAAAACAAATTTTTTGGTTCGCCAGGTTAACGAGTTGGGATCGAATGAATTCAGATAGTCTATGCGTTTGTTGTCGGCATGAAATACCCCGGTGTTGTTGGTGGTAAGTTCCACCCGGTTATTGGTGTTTTCATTTTCGTAGAATGCCACCTTGCCGCTAACTACACCCACGGTAATCAGATTGGAATCGGCGCGAATATCAAACTTGGTCCCCAATACTTCGACCACCGAGTTCAGGGTATGTACCTTGAAAGGTAGCTTCTCGTTGCGGGCTACTTCAAAAAAGGCTTGTCCTTCCAGAATAATATCGCGATTGGCACCTCCAAAGTGGTTGGTGCGGATGATCTTGGAATTTTTATTCAGGGTAACCGTACTTCCATCGGGAAGTTCCACGGTTCGGATTTCGGCTCCGGATGCCAACTCAAAATACTGGGTATTGGCGTTGGAGCTGGTGTGTAGGATACGGGCAAAAAATACGGCCAGTCCTGCGGCAAAAATCAAAATAGCCGCAATTCTCAGAAAATAGCTTCGGAAAGGTATGGTTTTCGATTTCTGATCAAAACCCATTCGTTTCCTTACTTTTATCCAGTCTTCCTGGGTATCTATTTCCTGATACTCACTCAGCTTTGCCGATTTCTCCCACACATCGAGGTATTTCTCAAACTCCAAACGGTCGGGTCCATCACTTTTTATGATCTTATCTATCATTTCTTTATTCTTGTCCGTATCAAGCACGTATTGCGTTAGCTGTTCTGCTGAAAATTTTATCGGTTTCATAGTGTTTGATCTGTTCAGATTAAACGGCATGATCCAAAATAATTACTTTCGTAAAATGAGTAACCCTCCGGAGTTAACGAATAATTACTTGTACTATGCTTGTGTTTTTTATAATATACTTTTTATACCAATTACTGCCAGTGTTTAAGTAAAGTAAAAATTACTATGGCACCGGCTGCCATAAAGGGATCCAGTTTTATTCGCAGTATTTTGAGTGCCTTGCTGATTTGTGTTTCCACAGTTCTTTTGGAAAGGCTCAAAAGTTCGGCGATTTCATCGTTGGTTTTGCCCTCGAAGCGGTTGAGTTTAAATATTTCCTGACAACGAGCGGGTAAGTCGCCAATTGCCTTGAAAAGAGCATGTTCAAGCTCTGATTTGTCCACCTCCTGTTCAATTGAACTTTCATGTTCTGCCTGCGATTTGATTACAAATTCGGCATACTTCGTTCGCGTTTTTTGTGCCTGAATATAATTAATGCAACGGTTATGAACCGAGCGGAACAGATACGATTTCAGCGAAGTGTTTATAGACAGGCTATCGTGTTTTTCGTAAAGATGAACAAAAAAGTCCTGAACTATTTCTTTGGCTACTTCCAGTTCGTCTACATATTTTTTTGCGAAAATGGTAAGTTTCGGATAGTACTCATTGAATAGCAACTCGTAAGCTCCTTCGTTTCCATTACGGAGCTGGTTTATAAGGTAATTTTTAGAATCGTGGGTTGTAAAAGGGTTGTCTCTCATACCTGTACCAATCACCTGGTTACTTTACTGACCATTTAGGACAGGGTAACACGTATGGCAAAATAAAGTTTGTACTAAAAATTTTAATCCTCGTACGAGTCAAGCATTCTGATTTTATCCTTGAGCTGTTCAATTTTATGTTTAGCGTCTTCAATTTTATGACGTACATCGCGGATCATGGCTTCGGCATTTTTGGAGTTGGCAAAGAAACCAATATTATTTTCCCAGAGGGTGATATCGTTTTCGAGTTGCTTCATTTTGGTGAAACACTTGTCACGTTCCACATTCATCCGACGGTCGGAGTTGGTCTTGGACTTCATGCCTTCCAGGCGATTGCGGAATTTAATCAGCGATTTGCGGTCGTCATCCACTTTTAACTGATCGAACTTGTTATTGATGGCTGCACGGTAGTGTTCCTGTATTTCGTTTTTAAGCTGTATGGGAACAAAACCAATCTCTGACCACCTGCGTTGGAAATCTTTGAGCGATTTCAGGTTCTTTTCCACGTCGCTGGAGAATTCGTATTTTTCTATTTCTTCAATCAGCTGTTTCTTCTTGTTCATGTTGTCTTCGTACGAACTGTCGATATTATCGTAGAAAGCAGCTTTGTTATTAAAGAAAGTGTCGCAGGCAGCACGGAAACGTTTCCATATTTTATCGGAGTTTTTGGAATTTACCGGACCAATGGCTTTCCATTTCTTTTGTAAGGCAATAAATTCCGCGGTGGTTTTTTTCCAGTCGGTACTGTTCATGATGGCTTCGGCCTGCATGCACAATTCCGTTTTAAGCTGGTAGTTGTTCGACTGTTCCTCGCGATTCTGCGAATAAAACTCCCGTTTCTGTACAAAGAAGGCATCGCATGCTTTGCGGAATCGGTCGTAGATTTGGGTGTTGTATTTTTTAGGGGCGAAACCAATGGTTTTCCAAACTTCCTGAAGGGCTACAAAGTCCTTGGAGTTTTTCTCCCAATCGGAATGATTGTCGGGGTTCTCGGCGAGTATGGCCTCTGCGCGTTCGCACAAAACCAGTTTTTCATCGTAATTTTTCTTTTGTTGCTGTTTAAGTTCTACGAAGTATTCCTGGTGTTTTTTATTGATATTAGCGGTAACCTCTTTGAAACGCTCCCACATCTCGGCACGTTTGTCGGCCGGAATAGGGCCGATTTCGCGCCATTGGTCATGCAGTTTCTGGAGTTTTCGGAATGCATCGACTACCGAGGGTTCCAGCAAAAGCTCTTCTGCCAGTTCGCAAAGCCTTATTTTGGCGTCGAGGTTCTTTCTGAAGTCCAGGTCGCGAAGTTCTTTGTTGATTTTTATATAATCGTAAAACCCTTCTACCTGATAATGGTAGGAATCCCACAATTCTTTGATGCTTTGCTGGGGAACCGGCCCTATATCGCGCCATTGGTTTTGTAAATCGCGAAATTCATGAAAAGTCTTGTTTAAGGATTCCTGACTGGTAACCAGTTCTTTTATTTTTTCTATAATCTCGTACTTCTTCCGAAGATTATTTTCTTTCTCATCTTCCTGTTTTTGAGAAATATCGCTTCGCAGGTTGCGGTATTTATTGAGGAGTTCTTTCAACTCTGCTTCAACCGGGGTTTCCTCCACTTTAAAATCCTGTATTGCTCCACCCTCGGTTAAGAATTGCTGCCTGATTTCATCAATTTCGGCTTTGTGCTTTTTGTAAAAGTGGGTTTTTATCTGATCGATCTCTCTCTTTATTTCAATAATATGCCCCGAGTTAATAAGATCCTTAAGCACTTTCACTAAATCCTCTTTGGAAAGTTTAGCATAATCGATCGCTTCAGGCACGTACCTGGGGGTGTTGTCGTGTTTTTCGGGCTGCTCTTTGTCCGGTTCGTCGGGGTGCTCTTCCTCCAGGTCGTTGGTTAGGTCCTCGGAGAACGACCCGGTTGGAATCGTAGGGTCGGCAGTCGATACGGGGGTGCTGTGCATGGGGAGTTCCTCCGGAATGGCTTCATCAGAAGGCGGAGGCGCTTCGTGCGTGTTATCGGTCGGTTGGGAAGCCGAAACGGGTTGTGAATGGGAGGTCGTATTTTCGGAATTATCGTTAATTCCGCATTGTTCATTCTGAACAGAGTCTTTAGAATCGTTAGTTATCATGGCGCAAGCTTTGAATTCCACAAGGTGCTTTTCCTCCTACGAAAATAGAGATTAACCTGTAATAGTACAATGTTTTTATGGGTGTTGCCTGGTTTTTTCAGAATATTGCTTGTTTGGCAGGCTGGTTACCACGGAACAGGTGTGTTTTCAGGATAAGGGAAGAGTGTTACCTTTGCGAAAAATTGCAACCATGCGCATAGATATTCTTACCGTGTTACCGGAATTGTTAGACAGTCCGTTGAATCATTCGATCCTTAAACGAGCTGTTGCCAGCGGCGTGGCCGAGTTGGTGGTGCACAATATCCGCGACTATTCTACCCAAAAGCATCAACAGGTCGATGATTATTCGTTTGGGGGAGGCGCCGGAATGGTGTTGGCCATTGAGCCTATTGACCGGTTGCTGACGAAGCTGAAAGGTGAAAGAACGTACGATGAGATTATTTTTATGACTCCCGATGGGGAACGTTTTAATCAGCCAATTGCCAACGGACTTTCCATTCTCAATAATATTATTATTCTTTGCGGACACTATAAGGGTATCGATCAGCGGATACGGGAGCATTTAATAACCCGGGAAATTTCCATTGGCGACTACGTGTTAACGGGAGGGGAACTGGCCGCAGCCATTGTAGCCGATGCTGTAATCCGTCTGTTGCCGGGAGCTATTTCCGACGAAACTTCGGCGTTGATGGATAGTTTTCAGGATCATTTACTGGCACCACCGGTATATACCCGGCCGGCAGAATACAAGGGATGGAAAGTGCCCGATATTCTTCTTTCGGGAAATCACAAGGGCATTGAGGCATGGCGGCACGACCAGTCGGTTGAGCGAACCAAACGACTGCGGCCCGATTTGTTTGAAGGAAATCCTCAATAACCGGAGAGGAAAACCCGGGAGGTGTTTAGAGGTATATGTTGCGCAGCAAGCGCGAGGTGTATACCAGAATTAGGCCAAAAAGGATACAGGCGGCTCCAATGGTAGCCCCCATTGCGAAACGGGTATAGAACGGATTGATAAATGCCAACACTGCAAAACCAATAGAAAAAACTCCGGCTATTAACATAGACCACCAGCGATCCATATACGTGGCCATGCGCACAGAAGTGAGTATTTGAACGATGCCAATCCCAAAGGCCCAGAGTGCCAGGAAGATCAGAAAGAAAGCCTTGGCAAAATCGGTTTCCAGAATAAAGAAAGTGCCCAGGGTGATATCAATCAGACCTTCGATTAACCAAAGCCTCCACCGTGGATTGTTCTTTTTGTGCAAAAACGCCCCGGAAAAAATCATGATTCCCGAAGCAATTACAATGCCTCCGAAGCTAATTACCAGCGATGTTTTGATTAGAGGGTATTGTTTAATAAGTAAGACCATGCCAAAGCCTATGGCCAGTAAGCCTTTAAGTGTCAGGAGCCACCAATTCTTAAAAAGTCGAAATTCCATTATATTGCTTCTTACTTGTTAAAAGTAGGAAAAAAAGACGGCAAAAACTCTGGTGCCTTTCTATTAAAGAGCTTTCCAACCAATCCGGAGCTGCTGGTTTAATGCGCAATGAGGCGGCCACCTGTCTGTAAAGCCTGTATTTGTGGGCGTAATCCGGGCAAATCGCAGCTCTGACCGGGTTGTTAATAAAAAGAAATTCAAGGTCTGTTTTTTCGCAGGCAAATGGTGCTGTAGGGGCAGTATTGACAGTTTTTCTCGTTGCCGGTTTGTTCGAATGGTATCTTTTCGTTGAACAGTTCTTCGAGTAACTGTATCAGTTTTTCTTGAAAAACGGGAGCGTAATCGGCATAGGATCTCACGGGAGTTTTGCTGTGACTGATTCCGGGGGCAAAGTCGGGATTCTCAATGCCGCGGAGGAAAAACAGTTGAGGCAGGAGGTTGTGGCGATATTCCGGCTGGTCAAGTATCCAACAGTACATCAGGCTTTGGAAAACGGCATCGGTTTTATGAGTTTTTTCCGGGGCAAACAGATCCTGAATACCTTCGAATGACGCCTTTTTTGTTCCAGTTTTATAATCGATCACCCGCAGATTGCCATCCTTTTCATCGAGCCGGTCAATATACCCGCCAATGGACACCTGCTTTCCTGAGGGTAAGAGCAGGGTTCGGCTGAATAATTTTTCCAGAGCACGGAGGGTAAAAGGGGTGTTCCTGCTGTCGTAACGGATCAGCCCTTTGATATACCGTTCAATCACGGAGCGAACGATCAGGTCGCGCCCCTTGAAATTTAAAACACTTCCGGCTTCCTGGTGGAAATAGTCTTCGGCAAAGGCCGTGTCAATAGCCCGGGTAATGCGCTCCGAATCGTTCAAAAGAGCGCTGAGCCTGGATGTGTCCAGTGGTTGGTCAATATAGTCCTTATACAGCAGTGATGCTGCTTTGTGCAGTATGCTTCCGAAGACATTGGCTTCTACTTCTTCGCTGATTTGTTCGGGTTCCCGCATCTTCTGTATGTAGCGGAAATAGAACTTTAGCGGGCATTGCAGGTAACAGATCAGGGCGCTGGGCGATAGTGTTTTTGTTCCGCAGGGGCGCAGGTACTCGTTTAGCAGGGCAAGCTGTCCGGTGCTTTTTTCGGCCTTGCAGCTGTTCACCGAAAGCGGTTCTATCCGGTATCCTAGATTGTGATGTGTTATGGGGGTGGTTTGGGTGAAACGTAATTGCTGAAGGTACCTGCTGGGTTCGCCTTTTTGAAGTCCTTCCGTTTTGGTGTGATATACCAGTACAATATTTCGGGAACGGTGCAGCAAGCGATAGAAGTAGTAACTGAAAATAGCATCCTGATGTTTTTGGGTGGGCAGTTTAAAGCCTTCGCGCAGCGCATAGGGAATCAGCGATGGGGCACCACTGCTTTTGGGAAAGTTACCTTCATTCATGGACAGAATAATCAGGTTTTCGAAATCGAGGGTGCGGGTTTCGAGCACTCCCATTACCTGGAGCCCTTCCAAAGGTTCTCCGGAAAAGGGTACCGAAATACCCTGGAGTATTTTTCGAAAGAGTTGTAATACAGTGGGAAAGCTCATGGAAATGGGGGTTTCCTCCATCAGTGCCTCAAAACGAAGCAGCACCTTGTGGGTTTGGAACAACAATTCGGCATCCCATTGGTTCTTGGGGGTGGCTTCCTGAGCGTGTGGCAGGTTTTGGGCCAAAAGTTCGACAATCCGGCGAAGGTAACTTCCGAAGTGTTTGGGCGAATCTACCGATTGGAGTACCGCCTGCAACAAGGGGTGGGCTCCCGGCACGCTTTCCGGGTCGATATAAATGCGGTTGGTTAGTCGGCATTGTTGCAGGAACTCTGAAAAATCGGTCGATTGGGCTACCGTATGTACCAGCTCGTGTTGAAATACATTTATAAAATCGCGGTGATAGTACCAGTAGGAAGAACCGGATTCGGAGGGCTTTCTGCGGTTGGCCTGCAGGTCGGTCAGGGCACTGATCAGGCTGTAAAGCGGCGAGTCGATAAGGGGGTAGCCCATAGAAATGTTGATGCGGGCAGCCTGGTCGGGCAGGGAGTTGACCACCGGGAGCAGTAGATTTTCGTCGGCCAGTACCAACGCGGTTTGTAGCGGCGATGCAATGGTCTCGGCACCTAATATTTGCAGACTATGGTTAATGGCCTTGGCTTGTGCCAATGCTGCGGGAACCGATAGTGTATGAATGTGTTGCCCGGGAGGCGGCGGACACGGGGTGGCCGTAAAGTCGGCGGGTTGGGGGTAGCGTTGTACGTACTTACGTAGAAAAAAACCAGCTTCGTGCTTCTCGTTGTGGAGGTAATTCTCGGCAAAATCCCAGAAAAACAGGGCATTGCCCTGCTTGAGAAACTGGTCGAACAGGAGTTCTTCGGAATAGTTTAATGCGTTGAAACCTGCAAAAACCAGCTGTTTGGTAAATACGTCTGGAAGGGAGTCGCTATGTAGCCGATTGATTCCTTGTCGATAGGCTTTGCCTTCATAGCCTATCGATTCCGAATCGAGTACTTCATTAAAACGCAGGTAGATCTTGTGCAAGGCATCCCATAGGGTAATGAAGTCCTGTTTCTCGTGCGAGTTGGCCGAACGGTTTACAAGGTCCCAAAAGTTACGGAGTAATTGCAATTGTTCGTCGCTTAACACTCCGGTCATGTCGTCCAGGTTCTTTATGTCTTTCAGGTTTTTAAACAATTTGTCGGCCGGCACCTGGTATTTGTCTATGTCATCGAAATCGGCCAGAATCATTTCGCAGTAGAAATAGAACGAATCAAAAGGTTCCGTAGAGTGGGTAATTTCACGAAATACCTGAAAGAGTTTGAATAACAGGGTGAGCGGATCGGCAACCTGCAGGCCGCTCAATTTCTGAACAAAATCGTTGATGGTGAAGAACTGTGGTGCCCATAGGGGGACGTTAGTTTGTTTCGACAGGAAATGGTTGAAAAACAAACGAGCCCGTCGATTGGGAAATACCAGGAGGGTGTTCCGGAAATCGCCTTGGTTTTTTCGGTAGAGATAATTTGCTACATCTTGTAAGAAGTACTCCATAAGTTACGGGTGTAGTCTAATTTTTAAAGTATTTTCCCTGCCAGGTATCCAGTCGGGCCATTTGCTCTTCAATACGTTTGAGAACCTGGTCGTAGCGCAATCCCCAGGGTTCCGAAAGTTGGACATCGGGTTGGCTTTCGCCGGCCAGGCGTTCCACAATAATTTCAGGGTTCAGGCTTCCCAGGTAGTCGCACATAAAATCGATATATTCTTCGAGCGAAAAAAGATCGAATTGCGAAGGGGCTTCCTGGTACTCCAGGGCAAAACGAGTGCCTTTAACTATTTGGAGCTGGTGGAATTTTATAGTGTGCAACGGAAGTTCGGAGATGATGTCGGCGGAGGCCATCATATCGGCTCTGCTTTCGCCGGGCAAACCGAATATCAGGTGGACACCGGCTTTTAGGCCATACTTACGGGTAAGTTCCAGTGCTCGTAACGATTCTTCGAAGGTATGGCCCCGGTTGATGCGTTCCAGGGTTCGATCATACACCGACTCCAAACCATATTCAATGACCACGTAGTACTTCTCTGCCAGTGTAGCCAGGTATTCCAGGATGCCTTCGTCCATGCAGTCGGGGCGGGTGCCAAGTATCAATCCGATTACTTTTGGGTTGGCCAGTGCTTCGGAGTAGCGGGCCTTGAGTTCGGGAAGTGTCGCATAGGTGTTCGAATAGGCTTGAAAATAGGCAAAGAACTGGGGGGCTTTTCGATATCGATTTTCATGAAAACGGATGCCCTTTTCCAATTGCCAGCTTATGGACTGCTGCGGATCGCAGTACGACGGGTTGAATGCATCGTTGTTGCAGTAAGAGCAACCACCAACTCCTTTGGTGCCATCGCGGTTGGGGCAGGTGAACCCGGCATCGATAGTGAGTTTCTGAATCCGGGATCCAAAAGTTTTACGCAGGTAGTTCGATGCGGCATGGATGCGGCGGGTATCGCCCCAGGGATAGTATGTGGTTATTTCAGACAAGTTCGTTTGTTATGTTTAATTTACCGGAATCACTTCGTTCAGATCAATGTACCAGAGAAAGCCTTTCACCTGGGTATACCCCATTTTTAACAGCAACTGGATGTACTCTCTTACCTGTTGCTGATGAGTAGTTTCGGCACGGTTGCTGCCGAATTTATAGTCCACAATATGCACCAGGTTATCCCAAATGATCACCCGGTCGGGGCGGCGTGTGGCGCCTCCCGGGAGGAGCAGTTCGGCTTCGTTTACAACTTCGCCGGAACCATCGAACCACCGGGCTGCGGGATCCTGGAGCAGGCAATTCTCAATGTGCTGCTGAAGGGCAAAGCCCTCCTCAATGGCAATCCATCCTTCGTACACGACTTTCCCAACCGCCGACTGGATATCGGCAGTGGTGCGGATACCAGCCAGCAGGTTGTGCAATACCTTCCCCCGTAGCTTACGTTCATCGGCTGTTGGGTGACTTTCGCTAAAATAGTCCAGGGCCTGACTGCCAAAAAACAGCCGATCCATAGCCGGAGTGTGGAGGGTAGGGGAAATATATTCTTCGGGAGCGGATGTTGCCGCCTGCGGTATGGCTTGCAGAGGAAGAAATCCGATTCGCAATTCCCGATTTTCCGGGTGGTAGTGGTTGGCAAGATCGGGGTGGGTTGAATTGCAGATGCTTTGGTACAGCAGATCGCCCGTGGTATTAAGTTTGTCGGTGGAATCCGGTTGTTCCACTTTGGAAAATACAATTAGGCTCTCTACCGCACGCGTTAGGGCCACGTACAGCAGGTTCAGGTTATCGACATGAGCCCGGAACATTTCCTGGTAGTAGGACTGGGCAAATTGGGTGTCGCGTAGTGACATTGTGTATTCGACCGGATAGGCCGGAAATTCTCCGGAGGCAGCACCGGGAAGAGTAGCCCAAATCAGTTCAAGTGTTTTCTGATCCAGATTCCAGCTACCAAAGGGGATTAGCACCGCTTTAAATTCCAGCCCTTTCGATTTATGGATGGTAAGTATCCGAATGGCATTTTGACTTTCGGATACCGAAACCGACGTGGACTGACCTTCTTTTTCCCAGTAGTCCAGAAAAATGCTCAGGTTACCCGGATGGTTTTGGGTGAACTCATGCACCACATTCAGGAATGCATGCAGGTAAGGTAACTCGCGGCTGGAGGCATACAGGTTAAAGAGGCTGATCAGCTGTTCGGTTAATTCATAGAGCGGAAGCGACCGGTAGGTTTCCTGTTGATGGTGGAGTTCGTTGGGTATGCCATCGGATGTAGCACTGAAGAGGGGCAGCGAATACTGCGAATGGGTTTCGCCGCTTAGAAGGCTTCCGGGCAGCATGGCTAGCAGTGCGGCCAGTTGATTCCGATAAAACGTTTCGTCGGGCTGGTGGAGAAAGTAAAATGCGGCAACCAGCAGTTGAACGCTGTGCGATGCGGTAAGGAACAACGATTCGTTGGAAATCACCTGCAGATCGGTCAGGAACGCCTTTTGGCTGTTCTTTTCGATGAGCAGGTCCGCAATTTGTTTGCCTTCTTTGGCTTTTCGCACCAGAATGGCCATATCGCCAGGCTGGTAACCCCGCTCCAGAAGGGTGTTGATACTGTCAATTACTTGCTGGTTAAGCTTCTCGTCAGTTCCTTCTGTATCGTTATTTTCGAAAAACCGAATGTGAACATTGCCCTTGCCGGGGGTGTGCTGAGCGCAGTGCTGTGCCACATCCTCGTATATGTTCGCAAGCAGTTTTAATTCTTCATCGAAGTTAGCATCCGATTCGACAACTCGTGCTTCCAGTTTGGAGTGTACGCCACGAACCAGTTCCCTGAACAGGGCATTGTTGAAATCGACCACTTCGCGACAACTGCGCCAGTTGGTGTCCAGTATTTTTATGTTCAGGCTTTCGGGACGAAAACTTTCCTGGATTTGGCGGGCCAGAATATCCCAGTCGCCATTTCGCCATCGGTAGATCGATTGTTTGGCATCGCCCACCAACAGGCAATCGTCCGCCTGCGACAGGGCGTGCTCCATGAGCGGCCTGAAATTATTCCATTGCAGGGACGAGGTGTCCTGAAATTCGTCGATCAGATAGTTGCGGTAACGATTGCCCATTTTTTCGTACAAAAAGGGCGTGTCATTATCCCGGATCAAGCGTTCGATAAGCACGGGTGCATCGCTCAGAATAAAGGTGTTTTTTTCATACCGGAAGGCTTTGACTTTGTCACTAAGTTTCACCAGAATACCCAGCGGGTAAAGGGTTTTTGTCAGGGTTTTCAGGGTGCAATACCGGGTGTAGTTTGTTCTGATATACTGTATGGTTTCGTTCAGTACTTTTTGCAAATCTGAATGAACCAGCGCCAAAACGGCTGATCGGTTCTTACTGTCCTTATGTGGCCAGTATTCGGCGTCATTCAATAAGTTTAGAATAAGAGGCTGTTGGGTAATAAATTCCTTTTTGGAATTATGCAGTTTCAGTTGGCTGATATTTTTAAATACCGCAGTGGCTCCGCGGCTTTTTTGGTTGAAGTCGTTGGGCGACAGCTCTGCTTTTTCAATCAGCTGAAGCGCTTTTTCGCCATAATTTCGGCAGTGTTGTTCGAACTGGATTTTCTCCTTATGCCAGTTGGTTCGTATGGCATGCAGTTGGGAATAGTCGGAAAGCAGGGCGGTAAATTGTTCCGCCCGGGAAGCAAAAGTTTCGTTAAAAAGTTCGCGACCCAATTTGCTCAAATCGCTGCGAAAGTCCCACGATTTCCCTTGCGCTATCTTATCAAAGGCAAAGTGGGTGAGCCATTCCAGAAGCTGAGGGTCTTTGGCAGCATCTTCAATCAGGTGGTCGATGGCATAATCCAGTACTTCATCCATGTTCAACTGGATGGAATAGTTGCCAGGCACACCCAGTTCGCGGGCAAAGGAGCGTATGATGCGTTGGAAAAAGCGGTCGATGGTTTCGATGCTGAACCACGAATAATCCTGGAGAATGCAGTTTAGCAGGCGGGCGGCTTTGCTGCGCAGGGTGGCTTCGTCGTGCTGCAAAGTTTTTTGCAGCGGTTCAATAAAGAGTGAATGGGCGCCCGAAGCCAATTTAAAAAGTTCACCCACGATCCGTTCCTTCATTTCGCCCGTAGCCTTGTTGGTAAAAGTTACCGCCAGAATGGATCGGAAATACGCATCGTGGTGGCGGAATAACAGTTGGAGATAATACCCCGTAAGCGCGTGGGTTTTCCCCGAACCAGCCGATGCTCGTATAACGGTAAGTTGACTCATTTTCAAAATATTTCTCAAAAGTATCAATTTTTAAAGCAAAAAAAGGGTGCGTTATTCTCTTAAAATTCATATCATTGGGCTCTTGTCATAAACGAAACAGGTTATGATCAGTCCGCCTGACCAATGGGTTTCCGATTACGGAGACTATCTGTACAGTTATGCTATACTTCGTGTCCGGGATACAAGCCTGGCCTGCGACCTGGTACAAGATACTTTCCTGGCAGCACTTAAGGCACGTCACGATTTTGAAGGGCGCAGCAGTGAAAAAACCTGGTTTTTTCCATCTTAAAACGCAAGATTATTGACCATTACCGGAAACAGGGTCGCAATAAGGAACATAACCTTTTGGATGCAAACTACCACGAAGGCAAGGAAGAACTTCCCTTTCAAAGTGAGGGAATTAGGGCAGGCAGCTGGAAGGAGGATCGAACACCACAGGACTGGGGAATAGCCCCCGATGCAGCCATGGAAAACGACGAACTGGGAAACATGTTGTTACATTGTATGTCCATACTTCCCGAAAAATGGAGAGCTGTATTTTCACTGCGTGTAGTGGATGAGTTGGATACTGAAACTGTATGTAAGGAACTGGATATTACTTCGTCTAATCTTTGGGTGATTTTACACAGAGCCAAATTGCAATTGCGGGAATGTGTGGAAAGAAACTGGTTTACAGATTAAGATGCAATGAACAGGAGCATGAAGAATACCATGATGTCGCTTATGCGGCGGATAATGTTGAGCTGCGAAGAAGCAACCCAACTGGCCAGCCGAAAGGAAGAAGAGGCCCTGGGTATGGCGAAAACCATGCACTTGCATTTACACCTTGCTGTATGTAAACCTTGTATGCGGTTTTATCGTCAATCGGCTTTGTTGTCGGGGGTGGCCAAGAAACAGGTCGACAGGGCCCTGGGAAGGAAAGTACCCTTGCATCGGATGTCCGATGAGGAGAAGGTGAAATTGCAAAAGCTCATTCACAACAGAATTCAGAAAATCTAATACACGAAAACACGTCATTTTTAGTAATTATTGTATTTAAATTAAATCTAAACTAAATTGTAACAACATGAGAATTCAAAAGAAAACCTTAAAAGTAAGCGCCCTGGTGCTTAGCGTATTGTTTGTAGGCATGGTTGCCCTTTCGGCCAATGTGAAAAGCGGAGTAAGTTCCGACGACGATCAGGATACCACGGTAACCGAGCTGAACCACCTGGTGGCTTTATCTGTTAGCCTTTGTTCCGATGAGGATCAGGATACTACCGTGGCCGAGTTGAATAACCTGCTGGCTTTAGCTACCGATGATAGGTGTGGCGAATCGAAATGTGGCGAATCGAAATGCGGTTCTGGTGATGATGGCGATGATGGCGGCGACGACTCGGGTGATGACGACTCTGGGAGCGACGATCAAAACAAATGTGGTGAAGGAAAATAGGATCACGTAATAACCTTTACACGCAAAATTTAAAAAAACCCTTAACCGGATACCCAGGTTGAGGGTTTTTCTTTTTATCCTCCGGGAAAATAATACCTTTGGACTCAATTTTATTCAATATGGCTCAAAAGATTCCGGTAATTCGCAATACAAATCTTTCCTATTTTATACCTCAGGTTGCTACGGCATTATTGCTTGTATCGTTGTTGTACGGATTGGGAAACGAGCATTATTTCCTGTTGGGTTTGGCCTTGTATTTTTTACTATCCTTCTACCTGAAAGTGCTTATACCCAAGTGGCACCGTAAAGGGATATTTGCCCTGAAAAAAGGCAAACTCGATTTGGCGGTGTTGGCTTTTGAGCGCAGTTACGCGTATTTTCACCGGTATCCGTGGATCGATAAGTATCGGGCTTTCACACTTTTGAGTTCCTCGCGTTACAGTTACATCGAAATGGCTCTGATGAACATGATTTATTGTCTGGAGCAGATGGGCGACCACAAAACCGCCAAAAAATACCACCAACGCCTGAAACAGGAATTTCCCGACAATACGTATGCTTAAGTGGCAGTTGTTTTGTCTGGAAGGCTGACGTAAAAACAAGAGCCTCGGCCGGGGTTGGACTCTACCCATATCTTTCCGCCCAGCAATTCAACAAATGCTTTGGAAATAGCCAGTCCCAAACCGGTGCCGCCGTGTTCCGGGTCGGGGGAGGTGGCCAAACGTCGGAAGCGTTCAAAGATCACTTCGTGTTTATCCTTAGGTATGCCTATGCCGCTGTCCTTTACATAAAAAACCAGCTGCTTGTCCGTTACGGTGTAACCCAGTTCAATTTTGCCCTGTGTGGTAAATTTAATGGCATTGTTTATCAGATTGGAAAGCACCTGACGGAGTTTGGTCCCGTCGGTGTGCAGGATAATCTGCTCCTGAGAGCAATCTTTGTGCACCAAGAATCGAACTTTGGATGCGCTGAGTTGATTGGTGTAAATGGTGAACAATTCATCCAGCAGCTCGTTGAGATGTAATTCTTCCACCTGCAGAATTTCCTGTTGGGTTTCCAAACTGGCAAGGGTTAGAATATTATTGACAATGGATAAAAGTTGATTGCTGCTGTTCCAAATGATGTTGTGGAAACGTTCCTGCCTGGGGGCCATAGGATACTGCGAGAGGAGCAACTGGGCAAAACCACAAATGGCATTGAGCGGAGTGCGGATTTCGTGCGAAAGGTTTTGAAGAAAGGCAGTTTTCAGCCGGCTGCTTTCTTCGGCTTTCTGTTTGGCAAATAGCAAATCCTGATGGATTTTTTCCTGCTGGCGCTCCACTTCCTTCTTATAGGTAATGTCCATAAGATTTGTCATGGTCAACATGGGGTTGCCCTGTTTGTCGTACAGAATTTTAGAGGAGATCAACAGGTCAATAACCGCACCGCTTTTGGTGATGGCCTGAGCTTCTACTTGGGTAAGGGTGCCATTGGCCATAAATTGTGGGATCAGTTGGGCATAAAGGGTTTGGGAGGCCGGGGTGAGGTAATCACTGGATCGGGTTCCCTGAATTTCATCGTAGGAATAGCCCATGGTTTGAAGCCAACATTCGTTTACCGATACAATCTCACCCTGCATATTGGCCGATTGCAGCATGATGGGGGTGTGCTGGTACAGGGTTTGAAATTTTATTTCGGAAACATCCCGTTTTTCTCTTTCGGTTTCGAGGCCTTTTTGAAGTTCCGATATGCTTTGATTGGCAGAGCGGAGCTGTTCGTTGTTCGACAGGTATTCCTCGTAGAGGCTCAAATATTCGTCGCGTTGTTTAACCAGCTCGTGCTGCACATTTCGCTGCCGGGTTATGTTCTCGCCCAGGCAGGCAAGTCCGGTTACGTTTCCATGGAGGTCGTGTATCAGGGCATAGTGCCAGGCTATTGGTATCTCGGAACCGGTTCGGGTGGAAATGCAGCCTTCGGTTGCCGGGGGTGCACTGGCGGTTTCCAGGGCTGTTTGATGTAGCTTTATGGATGCCGGGCGATGCTGCAAGGGAACCAACTTGTCAAACCACAACTGACCCAGAATTTCTTTTTGAGAATACCCGGTAAGTCGCAACAGATAAGGGTTGCAATAGAGGAGCGTGCCTTTTCGGTCAATCAGGAAGGCAATCAGTTCCAGGTCGTCAATAATCTCGGCAAAACGGTATTTTGGCTGATCAGATTTCCCCTTGGTCATCATGGTTTCGTGACGAATGACTTTAATTAAGGTAACTAGATAAAAGTTACGATTAAAAAATTACATTCGCGACACGATGAATACAGATTAGCCTGGCCCGGGGATGGTTTTAGAGGTTATCTGCTTCCGATTTCCAACTAATCAGGGTATAAAACGCAATAAGGAATACTCCCAGTCCGTAGCAGACAAAGAAGGGCCAAATCACGCTATTTTTTCCGAACACCAGGCTTACACCCGGAACCTGTGAATTTGTGTTTTGGGGAAGGTAAAAGCTACTAAGGGTAATGCGCAACGATCTGTATACCAGTGGTGTAAGCATACCTATATTGCTTTCAGCCAGCAAAACTCCGTTTTTGGATAGCGACATCCGAGCGGTGTTCTTCCTGTAGTGAAACTCGTTGGGCGATTGGTGTTGGCGTTGTTGACGGAAGGGCATGTTCAGAACGGATACATCGTCGGTATACTGTACGCTGCGGAGCAGTATATGGTAACCTTCTGGTGAAGTCCAGCTTTGTCCGGGTTCCAATTGTATGTTGCTGTATTTGAAACCTGTGCTCATGCTGAACAAATGTAGCAGCATAATGCCCATGCACAGCAGGTGCAGGGTAAAGAGGAGGGTGGTTTTAAGGCTCGGTGCGGTCTGTACTTTTTTGAGCAGGGTTCGTGAAGTGCAAAAAAGAAAGCTTACACCCAGCACAAGGCACATGGCACATAATACCAAGAACCAGCTTAGCAATACCGGCTGGTGAAGCGCTTCGTTGGTCAGCCAGGTGCTTAGAACCTGGAGGTTCATTGCCTTTGTAGCTTCGTAGTACGAAGGGCTGTTGGCAATAATTACGCCTACCAGCAACCACAAGAGGAGTGCAATGAGGGACCAAAAAGCCAGTCGCATGGAGGATAGAAAACGCATCATAATCAATGAGATAGTAAATATATGGAAAGAATGCCCAGGGGAGGGAATAGGTTCAGCAGAGTTTGCAGTGGCTTTTTATTGAAAAGAGCCAGCGGCACGTGCCGGGACAACATGGAAAGTAAAAAAACAACCATGGCCAGCATAAATCCTTTGCTCCAGTGCCAGGTGTCGCCCCACCATTGCAGGCACCAGTACGAACCACTGAATTCTCCCGCCAAAAAGAAGGAGGCTCCCAGCAGGGTGAAGTTCCGGCCTTGTTTTAGGGCATAGGGGTAATCGTTATCGCGATCGGGGAGCCACAGCGAAGCCGCATATTGAATGCTACTCAGGGTGAAACATGCCATGGCCCAGACACGGCATTGGAAGAAGGCAGTTACATATACCTTTTGGTACATGTAGTAGGCAGTGTCCGGGGTAAATTCGTAGCACAACACCAACGCCTGCAGAATAACCACCGTGCAGGAAGATAGCACAGAAACCATGGGGTGCTGCCGCTTGGCATAGTATTGTGACGCTAAAAGAACCAGGAGTACGATATTTTGGAGCGTTGCGAATTTATTGTACACCGGAAGAAAACCGGAATGTACATAAAAACCAATCAGGCTTGTCAGACTGAGGGCTATGGCAGCACAGCGAAGGTAGTATGCCCAGGTGTATTGCCGTACGATGGTTAGAGTAGCTACGCCAATCAGCAGTGCCAGGGTGCTGTAGTAGGTAATAATCAGAAAGAGTTCCATGCTGTTTATTCGGTTGTTTCGGAATACCAAACGCTGCGAATGCCTTTAATCGCACGGTCTGAGAAAAAATCGCCCGGATGAATAAGGCGGAACGCTCCTCCGTCCTTCCATTCCGGCATATATTGTAGCAGCACTTCCGAACCATCGTTCCGGTTCACGACTTCGCTGTAGCTAAATGCGGCACGGTAACCATCTTCGGAGGCCACAATAAGCAAGCCCTGCCTAAGGCTTCGGGCGGTTTTCGGAGTCAGCTCCCATAGAACATCCTTAAAACAGGCTCCGGAATAGGGCGTTACACTGTGTATTCCACGGCCTTTTCCATAAAATATGGTGTGTATATTTTCTGGTTGAATAGTTTCAGGCAATTTGCTGATGTTCTGAGTTATTTCAGAATTGCAATACAAATCGAATGCTGGTGCATACAAGGGACTCAGTCCTTTTTGGGTATTAAATTTTTTGGGATACGATTTTACAACGATCCGGGTCGGATTGCTAATGTTTCGTTCGGTGAGCAAATCCGATACCACTACTACTTTTGCACTGTCGGGCAGGGGCCACTGGTCTTTCGATTTTTCGGGAACAATGTGCATTACAGCAGTCGCAATCAGTATCTGATGACGGTTGGTTGGGAAAAACACTTCGCCCCAACTGTAGCAGGCGGTATCGCCACGGTTGTTTGTTATCAGGATGTAGGCATCTACATTGGGGCGGAAATCTTCAGCATTCTTTTTCTGTAACGGGTTGTCTTTCAAAATATCGTGTAGGGAATATCCCAGGTATTTGTAGGCACCCACAAAAACGGTATCGCCTTGTTGCAGTCGCGTTTCCTTAGCCAGCACCTCACGCAGGGGCAGCCCTGTGAAATCTACCGTTCGTTCCTGTTCCAATTCGCCAGTCACCTGAATCGTTGCATGCGGGAGCAGTTGAATCGGGTCGTTGTCAAAATGATCGTTGTTTTGCATTTCGGTGTCGCAGTGGTATTGGAAGGCTTCACCAATTTGAAAGGGGGTTTGCCGGCACGATACCAGGCAAAGGCATCCACAAAGGACGAGGAGGTATAAAAAAGTTTTCATGCTTAGAATTTGTATTGTATTTCCCCGGTGATAAAACGGCCGGGACAACGTTGAAATTTGCTATTCATGTAGATGGTGTTGAACACGTTGTTAACGCTAAATTTTAGGTACAGCCCCCGTACCAGTTTCCTGCGGGCCATCAGGCTGACAACGGTGTAGGCCGGGAATTTGTCCAGTTCATATTCTATGTGTTTGTCGTTGAGATCGGTGATCCATCGCCAACCTACATACTTGAAATCGGCTCCGGTTTCGATAAAGGGGGAATGGTAACTTACCGCAGCAGAAACCGTGTTGCGTGGAATATTTGTAAGGTATTTGCCCGTCAGGTTCTCATCGGCTCCGGAATCGTGCATTTGGTGGTCTTTAATCCGTGAAATGTTATAGGTATAATTAACCGAGGCACTCAGGTGATCGTTGATTTGATAGTCTCCACTAAATTCGTAGCCTTGGATTTGAACTTTGCTGATATTGTCGACCACATACACCGGCGCCAGTTTATACCCCAGATTAACTGTATCGCCGGTACTGATCAGGTACATGAAATCTTTTCCAATGGAGTGGTAAGCGGATTGTTTGATCCGGATCCGTGCCGTCAGATTGAAATCGATGCCGGTTTCGAAATTGTGGAGGTATTCGGGCTCGAGCATCGGATTGGCCTGCCGGAAGCCATCGTTCTTGCGGGCACTGCGGCACAGGTCGTCGAGCAGTGGTGCCTTAAAACCTTTACCGTAGGAGAGGTACCAGCGGGTGTTTTCGGCAAAATGTTTTTGGACGGAAAGTTTGGGGCTCCATGCATGCCAAAAATGCGGGATGGCCAGGGTATCCTGGAAATTGAGCATAAAGCTCATAGTATGTGAGGGGTGTTCAATTTGAAACCGGCCATTGTTGAAATTGGCGTGGTCGTACCGCAGCCCCATAAGCAGTTGGATATTCAAAGGTTCTATCTGTAGCTCATCCTGAACATAGGCTGCACAACTATACATGGAGCCGGCATTGCTTACAATGTCCGACTGGGTGTAATACACATCCTGGGCGGCAACACTACCCTGACGGGTCGAAGCACCAAACGAAAAGTTGTGCCGCTTGTACATGTAGGAGAAATCCAGCTGTCCCCCTAAATCCTTGCGATCCGAGTCGACATAGTACCACTTGTATTCGCCTTCTTTCATGTATTCGTTAACGCGGTAGTAATTTTCGAAAAGGTAGTAGAGGTTGGCGAAACTGCTGAAACGTTTGGTTTGATGGGAAAACTGTAGCGATGTGGTCCATGTGTCGTGTTCGGTACAGTCGCCCAACTTTTCGAAGACCTTCATGCCGTTGCCGCGCAAATCGTCGAAATAACGGCTCGTAAGCTCAATAAAAGTTCGTGTGCCCAGATTATAACCTACTCTTGCCTGGGTATTAATTTCCTGCAGGTAAACGGGGACAATAATGGAGTCGGCAATATTTTGTTTTCGAAGGTATTCCTCCAGTTCAACGATGTAGCCATCGCTTTTTTTAGCCGAACCCGACGTGCTCCAGTAGAGACCTTTTCCGGTAGTAGTTTGTGGTTTTCCGGCCAATTGGAGGCTTGCGCCCATGGTGTTGTAGGTTCCATAACTCACATTGGCACGTCCGCTAAGTTTTTGGGCAGGCCTTTTGGTAGTAATATCAATTACCCCACCCATGGCGTTGCTGCCATATCGTACATGGGCAGGCCCTTTTATCACTTTAATGGTTTCAATGTCGTCTTTGTCAATAACATTCCAGTTTACCGATCCGCCGTCCGATTTATTCAGTGGAATTCCATCGAGAATGACCAGGGTCCGGGATTGGTCGGAGCCACTCACCCCGCGCAGCGAAACAGTGGTATTGCTGGAAAACATGCCCAGCGTGTTGTCTATTTGGACCCCGGATAAGTTGCCCAGAATATCGGCTAACGATTCTTCGGAACTTTGCGCGATCAGTTGAGAGGTCACCAGATCGATGCGGGTGGGAATTTTTGCCAGTTCCTTGTAGGCATCGGCTTGTACCCGTATTTCCTGTAACTGGTATGGGTCAGGCAGTAGCTCTATCACTATGGGTCGCTGGGGTTCGTGTATGCGGAAGGTTTTTGTGGCAGATTGGTAGCCCAGATAGTTGAACTGTACCAGGTAGTTCCCTTCGGGGATGTCGTGTAGTTGAAATACTCCTAAGGGATTGGTGGTGGTTCCTTTGTTGAGGGATTTAATAAATATGGTGGCTCCGTAAAGTGGTTCACCGGTGTTGGCGTCCACCATTTTTCCTTCGAAAGTATAGGGAAAAGCAGAGGCAAACAGCAGGTTGGCCCATGCCAGGAGAATGATTTGTTTCAAGCTTCTAAGGTTAATATGGGGTATCCCAGGGAATTGTTCATATCAGTAGGGCCTACTCCTGGTTACCTGTTTTGTGGAGAGAGCGCATTAGCTATTCGCAACGTGTGTAGGTAAAACGGTTTTTGATCTTATGTTCCTGCAAGAACTAAATACGTCCGGGAATACGTATAAATTATTCCCGGACGCCTGGTTAAAATGACTGCCCATTTAAGCGGTTAGCCAACTACTCCACGATTAATTTTTCCAAATGCGTGGTGTTTCCGGCTTCGCGAATTTCTACAAGGTAAAGTCCGTTGTTCAGTTCATTAACCGGAATAGCTACCTGGTTGCTGTAGCCGTTAACTTCCATTACCTTGGCGCCTAAGGCATTATATACACGAACCAATTCAATGGTTGAGGCCGTTTGAACGGTGCAGTACTCGTTAGCCGGGTTGGGGAATACGGCGGCAAATGAGTTGTACAGTACCTCTTCAACCCCGTTAGTTATTAAAGTTCCGGTAACCAAAATGTCGTCAATTTGTGCTTTTCCGGTAGCAAGTACTTCATCGCCATTGATATCCAGGTTGGAGGTCATCACCCAGCGGATTTTAATCGATTGGGTACCGGGATTGTCAAAATCATCGGGCAGTTCCAGTCCATCCACCGCGCCGGTTGTCCAATCGTTGGCAACGGTTACGGTACCTCCGGGAACATCCATCCAGTCAGCGTCCATTTTGGCTTGAATTTTCCAGTCGCGGGGGCCGGGGTTGCTGTTTCCTGATTTTTGTTTCGAGTAAATTTTCAGGTCTTTGTAATTTTCGGCCTTAAATTTAATCGACCATTGTTTAATGTCGGCACCACCGTCCCATCCTGTTGCTACTGCAGCAAAGGTGGTAGCTCCGTTTGCAAACGTTATGTCACGTTGGGCGGCACGCCAGTCGGACGAGGTGTCATCATCGGCACCTAAAAACCAACGGAAGTTGCTTTCCATGCCCATGTGGGCATAAAGGCTGGTATCAGCATCTACTGCAAAGTTCCATCCGGTGATGGTGTCGTTTTGTGCAAACATATTGCCAGCGGCAAGCAGGCACAATGATAAGGCAACTAGTACTTGTTTTCTCATACTCATTTAATTTATGGTTTATAATTGCATTTTAAGAGCAAATTCTATGGAACCGGCCGGATCGTGATCGGCTCGCAATACTTTGATAAGCCCCCGTTTGCCATTATGGTTCTGGAACGGAATTACCCTTCCTTCGGTGGCCCATTTAAATTTCTTTTTTCCCCATACATCGTGGTAGCCCACAATAATCAGGCTGTCGTTGTGGCATTGGTCAAATGCGGAGGCATCCATTGGGTCGTCATCCACGCTGATGTCCCATAGCACATAGTTTCGCTTGTTCCAGTTTTTGATGGAAGGATAGTAGAGGCCGGCTTCGGTACTGTAATGATCGTATTCGCCGGGCGATGAAAATACCGGCGATGGTAGGCCTTCGTCTACAATATAATAGGTAAGCAGGTCGATGGAATCGGGTTCTATTCCGGCAAGGGTTTCGGTATATACCGAGTCGGTTTCCAAGTTATAAAACTGCCCGTAAGTGCTGTTATTCTGATATCCCATGGTAACGGATGGATAGTCGCGAATGCCGCCAAATTGAGAATTGGGATCTTTGTACACGGTGAGAGAAACTTCTGACGTCAGTCGGTTTTGATCCATAACCCGAATGGTCCAATGGACTACCTCTTCAATACTTTGATAAAATATCTTATTCAGATTTAACTGGGGCGCATACATGCCGGAATCCAACACTACCGAGTAGCTGCCATCAGGCAGTACTTTTTCAATCACTAAATTGGTGAGTACGGCATGCTGACCCTGTGCTTCAAAACCAAACGATATGGATCGGCCAACCGCTATGGTATCGCCGCTTTGTGTGAACTGGTCATCGCCTTTGAGCTGAAGGGTAGGGGGTACATGGGAGTCATCCTTTGGCTTGCATGCCTGGGTTATAAGGCCAACCAGTACCCATATAGTAACTATGCGACAGGTATAAAAATACATAACGACAGGTATAAAATTTGTTTTAAATGGCTGTTTTTAGGTGTTCGATATGCAAAAAAACACAAAACGGAAGCAAATCTACGATAATATTTTAAAAGCAGCTTAGTTGACCTTAATTCTTGAAAGGATTATAATACATAGGGATGGTTGGCCTGTACAAGTCCAAAGAAGTTGGAGCGTGAATTTGAAGTGCAACAGGGTGTAGGATTAGGATGGCCAGGCGTATGTGGTTGGCCACACGGTGAGGTTGGTTGCCACCGGCATGCCATCATCTTCTCAATCGAAAGGCCGCTTCAACAATAAACATCCCACTTTAATACGAACAGGCATACCGGGTTGCCCAGTATTGGAGTACAAATCTATGAAGCTGTTCTCAAAGTATTTCCAGTCAATGCTATCAGCCAACAGAACAAGTTCGTGGCTCATGTCAATGAATTGCTTTAACAAAGGAGTGAATAAAATGGTCTGGTTCTGGTCATGTGACTTTCCTAACATAATCCGCAAAGTTTTTAAGGCAAGATATATGATCCCTTGTAGTTTATGTCATTAAAAAACCTGTGGTACTTAACAATATTATGTTAATTGTCAGCAATAAGCAATGATGTTAAGGAGCAACTAAATATTTCATAACGTTAGATGACTTTGCTACAAAAATAAGTCGGAAAATCAGTTTTGCCTGATAAGGCAAAACTGATTTACTAATGTTCATTTTGTAACGATTCGTTTTGTTTTTGTATGCGTTCTTTCTGGGCTTCGCTCAACGATTTTTTAAAATACACCTCGGCATCAATCGGATAATGGTTCCCTTTCATCTCCTTATCGTGTACATCCTGACTCAAATCACAATCAAAACGGGCTAAGTACGAACAATCATCGGAATATCTAAAAAAGCATAACCCCCAGGTTATTCCTCTCCCATCTTTCGTATCGGTAAATGCATCCGGAACAAAACCGTTTCCTCCAAGGGGCATCATTTCGGTTATTGCTGCAATTTCAAAATTCACCCAGTCTTTGGCATACTGAATGGTAAAATGCTCATTGCCGTCGGTAATAGCAAAGCCTGCCACCCCCTCTTTGAACGGAAAGAAACATACTTCGTGACCGGAATTGATAACCGGATTTAAAGGATGTTTTTGAAATGGGCCTAACGGATTGTCGGATGTAGCCAACCCAAGTGCCACGAAAACGGTATTAGGACGATTGAAAGCCCCTTTGTAGTATATATATATTAACCCATTGTGTACCAGTGGCGTTGGATCCTGTACCGCATATTGATCCCATTCGCCTTTAGCACCGGTATCTAAGGCAACTTTGGTAGAATGTAACCACGGGCCATCGGGTGAATCGCTGTATGCTACACCAACCGGGCAATAATCGCCACGGGTTCCCGGTGCTTCAACAAATGCCTGGTAATACAGATAGTACTTTCCCTTAAATTTAAGAATATCGGGGGTAGCCACTGAACGCCAGCCGGGCGTTGGTTTGGCCGGGCGCTTAACGGCAACTCCCTGCTCCACCCAATTAAAACCATCAATACTGGTGGCATACCATATCTCGGCCAAATCCCAGTCAACCGACGGAATGGTATCGTTCCATTTTGGATTAACCGGAGGCGTGTTTTGGTAACCCGAAGTCCAAACCCCACCTACAGGTTTAACCGATGTTTGTCTTTTGGTGTAATACACATAATATTTCCCGTTTTCAAAAATAATTTTTGATGGATCGCGACGTGTAACTGTGCCATCGTTATTATTATAGCCTAAACCCGAAATACGGGTATAGCGAAACTGGCTATACAACTCATTCTCAGGTAAAAATGGCGATTGGTATTGATAAAAACTACGTTTCATGGCAGCACTTAACTCCCTGTTTTTTACATCGTTAGTTATTGAATAGGGAAATGCATTTTGTGCATAGGTTTTACCGATGCCTTCAAAAATACATAGTAATAAAACAAGTACTTTTAATAAACTATTAAATTTCATAGGTAACTATCATTAATGTTATTTTTGGAATTTGCATGAGAATTCACAACCTAAATTGAATATAACGAACATGCTCGTATTTAATTTATTGCCAGATGTTTAAATATTAATTGCCTAAAATGGTTTTCTTTAATTCATCACAATAGCTTTCATAAACCCCGCGAGGTGATGTATTGTATTTAATGGCCAGGCTGGCCGCGTATCCAACCAATTCGCCCATCATTCCGGTAGTACGCATAACCCGTGTGGAGCCAAATGCAACATGGGTTGTACTTATGTTGCGCCCGGCCATAAACAAATTGTTAATATTTCGGGAATATAAGCAACGGTAAGGTATCTGATAAGGTTTTACACGGATATGCTCCGTTGCACTTAAAAATTCCTCGCCCGGAAAATATTTTGAGTTATCAGCATCGGGAAAATGCAGGTCAATGGTCCAGGTTGCCGTAACAAATGCATCGGGTTGTTTTTCCCGGGTTCCTTCACAATCCATTTGTGTAAGTATATAATCGCCCGAAATCCGACGCGATTCTCGTTTACCTGCAATATAAGATACCCAGGTTAAAGCGTAGTTCGAATAATTAGTAGTTTTGTTTTTAAGATACGACCAGTTGCCGTATACTGCCCTAAAATTGTGGTCACGAATTTCTTCGGCCTGGGTAAGCGGATCAAAATTATTGAACCCAGTTTCCCAGAACCACTCTGAGGTTGGCGAATTAATAAAGTATTCGTCGGAAAATTGCAAAGCCCAAGGCGTTTCCGGAAATTGGGATGCTTGACCCATATCGGCTGCATACCACATGTTGGTTGCTCCTAATACAAAATTATCGGCAGTATCGGGAGCTAACGATTCTCCGGTTTCGAATTTGCTTTCTCTCCCAATTCGGTAATCGGCACCTGCCTTGCTTGCAATGGTTCCATCGCCGGTACAGTCGGCAAACAATGTGCCGGCAAATTGTATATCCTCGTTCGTTTTTATATTTCGGGCAACAATTGCTGTAATCATATCTCCTTCTTTTTCAACTTTATAGGCAAACATATTAAGATATAAATCAATATTTTTTTCACTGGCAACAATAGCAGCCTTACGGTCATCGCCATACAACCTTCCATCGGGGTTGGCATTTTCCGGGTCTCCATTGTCGAGCTCACGTACTACTCTTCCTAAAACCGGGTACGGATTTTCCAAGTCAATAAGCCCCATAAGGTGAACCCGTATTTCGGAACTATTATTTCCTCCTAATACAGGCCTGTCTTGAATAAGCGCCACTTTCAACCCTTGTCGTGCTGCAACTACTGCCGTGCAAATTCCAGCCATACCACCTCCTGTTACAACCAAATCGTAATTTCCGGCAAGTTTTGGTTGTTCCGGTATATGAAGCAATTCTTTACGCCACTGCATCATGGCCTTATAATCCGATGGGGGTACGTCATTTTTTTTAGTTGTAAAGTAAATGGCATCACATCGTCCGTCAAACCCGGTTAAATCGGTTAAAGAAATATCAATACGGTTCGGGTTGCTAACCTGTAATGTGCCACCGGGAATCCACTGCCAACCTATTTGACCCGTAGCACCAAAGGCTCTACAGTAATCTGTACCAATTTTTAGTTCAAATTTTCCTGGACCAATCGGATACGGTGCCCAGTCTTTTGTACGCACCCAAACATAGTACTTTCCTTTTGCCGGAAGCGAAATTTGCGTTTTTGCATCCCCCACCGGCTTACCCAAACCATGGGCTATCAGGTACGATGAACCCATTATTTCAAAAAATTGTTGATCGATACTCCATCCACCAGTATGTGCAAAAGATTCGGCTTCGAGCAAATAACCTGTTTGTACCAATGCTTTAGGTGCTATTGTAACAAGCATCAGTAAAATTATTACAACCCTATATTGTATTCGTATCATATTGGTTTAAGTAATTTTTAGAGGGTATAAAGTATTTAGTATAACGTAGAATAGAGCAATTGCCTCAGCCTGTATTGATTCGAAGATAGTCAAAAATTAGTGATGTATAATTCCCCAGTTTTGGATTGACATACCCCTCTTTTCTTTGATGTTCATAATTGATACACCCAGTTCAATCATTACAAATACTAATGGTTGATTTACAATAAGTTTCTAATGCTTAGTTTTAGAGATTCTTCAATGTAAAATTCGTATTGTTTTTCTGCTGTATGCCCTCCAAGCATATCTAATATATCATTTTTTCCTATTGAGTAATTTGGGATCAAAAAGAGGCTGTTATAAGAGTCTGATTCTATCTAAGAGGTTTGGTTTATTTGAGATAAGCATCGAATAGGTATACAAATAAAAAGGGGCTATTCAATACCTTTGGACAGCCCCTTCGTGATTCCGACAGGATTCGAACCTGTGACCCTCTGCTTAGAAGGCAGATGCTCTATCCAACTGAGCTACGGAACCGTTTTGGCAGGTAAAATTCGTTAAAGCGGGTGCAAATTTATAAAAATAATTAGCACCAAGAACCCGATTAGGCATTTAATATTGGGTTAGTGGCGGATTCGAATGGTAAGTATACCATTTTGGCCGAGTTCAGCCATTAAGAAGGGCTTCTTAGTAACGTGGTAACAACTCACATTTCCGCCAATTTCTACCTCATCTTCGTATTCCTGGGTACCATTTTCCAGGGTATCCATATCGTGTTGATGTTCGGCTTCGTAGCGTTTGGCCGGTAGTAATTCGTGATCCGACTTCCCGATTACCCGGTCGATGGTCGATTCGTAATAGGCTGCACCCTCGCTATTTATAAGGTGGATAACTCCATTCGCATCCTTTAGTGTGTAACCGCCGGGCAGAGCCTCGACGAGTGACTTTAACGTATTGCGTGTATTTTCAATCCGGAGTTGCATCTCTTCCGACTTTCTTTCGTCATCCTGGCGTAACCGGGCTAGTTCTTCCTGGGTGGCCTGCATCTCTTCCAGATTCTGACGCATTTCCTCTTCCTGTTGGGTAATTTCTTCGGCTCTCCGGTTCGACTCTTCCAGCAGGCTGGCGGTTCTCATATTAAGACGCACACCAATGAAGGTGCCGGCAATACTGTCGGCCAACTGATTGATTAGTTCAATTTTGTAGTTATCCAGTAAATCAAACGATGCAATTTCGATGATTCCCAATACTTCTTCATCCACCAACAGAGGAACCAGGTATAGACAGGTGGGTATCTGGCTGCCCAGGCCCGATCCGATTTCAATATAATCGTTAGGGATCTTCTTCAAGAATATGGGTTTCTTTTCCTGGCAGCAGGCTCCCAGCAGTCCTTCGTTGGTGGCGTAGCTTTTGGTTAAGTATTTACGGCGGTCGTAGGCATAGGCAGAAAGAAGCTCGATGCGCTTATCCGATTCGGTTTCGCCTTCTACCAGATATATCCCGCCTACATTAGCACCGACATAGTCTACCAGGTTTTCAATAATGATATAGGCTAATTTTTTAATGTTGTTGTTATTGGAACGCAATAGGTCGTTGAATTTTGCTACACCGGCGTTGCTCCAGTTTCGGATCTTGTCTTCGACAGCCCGCTGATCGTGCTCGGCCTTAGACTGTATGAGTTTTTCCTTTAATACATTCAAAGATTTTCCCAGGCTGTCTTTTTCGCTGAGTACTTCAAAATTGTAATTGTAGTTGCCATCGCTCATTTCCAGCGCAAATTCTTCGGCATTTATAATCCGTTGCCGCATAGCATTGTATGCCTCAATGGCACTGCCCAGCTCATCGCGGATGGTATTTGGGGCGCCTTTTCGCCTCGTTGGAGCAATTGTATGGATTCCAGCAACTGCATGAGGCGCGAAGCAAAATTTCGGCTCAAATACCGGATCAGGAAAAACATAGAAGCCAGTATAATAAACACCACAGCCAGATGTTTGCTGCCTTGTTGTAAAAATTGCCGGTTCACTTCGGAACGATTGATTTGAGTGACCAAATACACCGGCAGGCCATTAATGGTTAGTTTTACCGTACTGGCCAAAACCGGAGTGTTGTTAAAATCGCGTAGTTCTGTAACTCCTTCGTTCTGTATGCGATCTTTGAAATCGAAAGGATATTGGGTTATTACTGCCAGGTTCCCCATCTCCAGGTGCTTGGCCACTTGTCCGGCTTCACTTCGCCTGGCTTTTCGAAGTAATTTCTGTTCGTAGTTTTTGGGCGATAACAAGTATTCTTTGGGGTTGTTGTAGAGTTGAAGATTTTCGTTCACAACCGCGTATTGCAGGCTGCTATTGCCGACTTTCATGTAGTCCTGAACCAGGCGTGTGTCAAAAATATTGGTTTCAAACGATAGCACTAAAACCGAAATAAAACGCTCGTTGTAATACACTGGCATCGAAACAAAGAGTAACGGTTTATCCGAAGCGGGCAGGTAGGGGCTATAGTTGCTCAGGTGGATGTCGTTTTCTTCGGAAGCCATGGATTGGTGCATGACTTCGGCCAGTTTACTGGTTTTAAAAAGTCCTTTATTCAGGTCGACTCCAAAGTCGATGTTT
>QKEH01000155.1 GCA_003252385.1 Bacteroidota bacterium
AGTACGAAGGCAATTTTGTGGAACAAAACTACCTGCCCGACGACCTCAACGGCAAGCGCCTCTATACTCCTCAGGACAATGCCCACGAATCGAAGTTCCTGGAACGCCTGAAGAAGTTGTGGGGAAAACGGTATGGGTATTAACGGGTAGTATGGCCGCCTCAAAGGACGTGCCGCACCTCTGTTGGCAGCATGAAAGAAACTTAGCTTTAAGTCCCCCTCTGTCCCCTTACCGAAAGCATGCCTGCCGCCAAAAGCAGCAAACTGCAATACCCGTTTGAGAAACAGAGAGGGCACACCTTCTAATTCATGGTTTTATAGAATTTTCAAGCCAAAGCCAATGAGCATCATTGCTTAAAAAACCGTTTAGTTACCATTTTCGTTTTGGTAGCCACCTGCAGAATGTACATACCTGGAACCAGATCCTGAATGGGTACTTGCCGGAATGTACCCGACCATTCCTCATCCATGGAGATGTTCCCCACTTCATTATAAATAAGCATCCGGGCATCCTCATTCAATGCTAATTCCAAATGAATGTTGAGCACATCGTTAGCCGGATTCGGATAAATTTCAAGACCCGATATTTCAGTGGAAAGTAGCTCTTTGGATTGATGAAGTGCTCCCGCGTAGGTAAGGGTAAACTTATCGAGGTTCCACTGCCAGGTATTGGCACCACCCACTAACCTTACGGTATTGGTGCCGGCAGTGAGGTTTGCGGTTTGGGTGGCAGTCAGAGCTGTGTAGCTTTCCCAGCTTCCATTGTTAGGTACCGAGGTAACACCATAGGATGTATTGCCAATTTTACATTCGATAGTAGAACCACTTAACGGAGTGGAAATGTAATACACTATCCGGTAGCTGCCGCTGACAGGGATGTTCACACCGTAATCGGCCCAATCGCCGCCATTCACCCAATTGATGCCCACCGTTGCATTGATGGCAACCCCCAGAGGAACATGCCCATCGTTATAGGTACCGCCTGTGGCAATTAAGCTTTCGGCCTGAACCGTAATGGTGCTTCCTCCACTGCTGGATGAGCTGTTGCTTACGATAAAAGAACGGGTTGCCGACAGGGTATTGCCTGAATTATCGGTGGCGGTGGCCTGCAAGGTATAGGTGCCTGCAGCCATATTCACCAGCGAGGGATCGTTTTGTCCGGAACCATTCCATTCATAAGGGGTTACATTTTCCTGACGCAGAAATACATTGTTCAGGTAGAGCTTGACATTGCTAATGGTACCATTAGCATCCGATGCATTCACCTTAACATACACGCTTGCCGGAGCAGAAAAGTTCTGATCGTTCGACGGATTGGCAAAACTAACGGATAACCCGCTTCCACCTCCGGAACTACTACTGCTACTGCTTGAGCTACTACTTCCGGAATTATTGGTAACATAGCGCGCCCAAAATTTAGTAAGGTCATCGGCATTGGTTCCCACATCAAAAATCCACCAATTCTCTACACAATCGGAGAAATCGACCCCCCCGGCAGCAATGTACGGATTGTCCCAAGATGCGGTCCAGCCATCACATACGTTATCAGCCTGGGTCCAAAAAGTTCGTGCATTGGCATTGGGGTTGCCTGATGCTTTTGCTGTCGTCAACCATTGGGTACTGTTCGAAACGTAACCCGGGCTTCCATTGCCAATATTGTTACCATCGGCAATTTTATTGTAATCGGTATTGTTTTTTACCCAGGTAAGCTTGGTTGCAGTCGACTGATCTTCGTTCCATTGACTGTGCTGTACCACGATTACCTTCGATTTTATAGTTGCTGTGGTAACTCCGGAGTTAATAAGGGCCTGACAGAGATCATATGTAAAATTAGATTCTCCGGCCTCCTGAATAAACACTTTACCCCCCGCATTAAGTACGGCTTTAGCCTTATCCCTGGCTCGTGTAACCGATGCACCCCAGTTGCTATGGGCATTGGTCCATTGGGTATTCTCAGCTCCAAACAAGGTATTGTACAATCCCGGAACTGCCGCGGTGATGAACGTACCAGTTTGTATGCCATACGCGCCTGCGACACAAAAATAGTTAATGCCGGAAAGGTCAGAATGTTTTAACATACAAGCCAGCGCAGCTGCTGAATGCACATCGTCCTCATCGGGTTTTAGATCGAAATGGGCAAGTAATAAATCCTTACTTTTATCGAAGTATTGACGGGAATAGGCCTCGGACAAAGTCATTAACAGCGTTAATAGGATGATTGTAAACAGGTTATTTTTCATAAAAATCAATTGTTTTAAAACGAGTGTGTTGTGTGTAGGGTTAAGGAATGTTTAAAATGGCCTTTCACAGGCCACGATCAGGATGATAATCCATAGCTATTTCGGTAATGATCCGGCTGGTTGGTAAATGGTATCTTATTTACAATGAAAATTGCCATGTTGGTAAAAGTGATGTTAGCTAATAGACTACTGAGTGTTTAATAGAAAAAGAGCCGATGAGGGTTTAAGGTGTAATATACTCCAGCCGCCTCAAACTGCCCCTTATGCGGAACGGCTCATATAGCCGCTATGACTCATACCTGCACACAAGGGCGATGTAAATGATTCGACTTTACGACTTACTACCTGAATAAACCGGAAAGAATTGTTTCCTCATCAGCCTGTTGGAAAAACAACCATGCGTCAATACCCTGCCTGCCATCCCGATCGGTTCGTGTGGATGACTCTAAAAACTCCAAGGTGCATCGTCGATGAAAGTAGGTGAAAGTGACACATTCCATATGCCCTGCCCTTCACCAAAATCCTGGAAAATAGAAATTAGTAACTTTTAATGATATAAGCAATATAGCTGCAGCATTTTCCACTTCTGAATCACAGACGGGGAACACAAAACAGCACTTAGGAAAATATTCTTAACGAGGCTCTATTTGAACTTTCGCTTACGATCTTCTATCTTCACCCCATAAAAAAAGAACACTAGAATGATGACCCTGGATACCCTTCGCTCCGACCGCTTCTTTCTGCTGGCAGGCCCTTGCGTGGTAGAAAGCCGCGAATTGTGTTTCGAAG
>QKEH01000093.1 GCA_003252385.1 Bacteroidota bacterium
GCTGCTCTCAACCCGAAACGGAGATGGACTCCATGAAATACAAAATCTTTTTTAGGCTGCAACCACATTAGGTTACTACACCCTCCCCTGGTTTCACCAGACTACAAATATCCAGACTACCTCTAAGTTACAGACAGCCCCCCCTATACGGAAGACAGCAAGAGACGGTGCAATTGCAAAGGTTTCCCAACTTCCCGCCGGCAAAGCCTCATAAACTATCAGTTCGCTTTTAGAAAACGCCCCATGTAGGAAGCGTCTCCGTTGTAGAATTTGACCAGGTAAATACCGGGTTGAAACCGTTCGGTTCCAATGGTATAGGTAGAGCCTGCCAAATTACCCAGTTGAACCTGATGGATCAGGTGACCGGTAACATCGTAAATGGATAGGGATCCTTTTGCACTGCCTGGTGCTGAATCGGGCAATTGGATGTGTAATTCAGAATCTACCGGGTTTGGGTAGATATACAACTCCCCTTCAACAATTCCCGACTGAACTTGTGCATTTTCCAGATCGGTGACCATACCTGACGACTCAACCACTCCAATATCCGGAGCCGCCCCTTCGGGAATCGGACGTCCGTGAATGTCGTATTGCAGCCCTACGTAGGTTCCCCCGTCAATACCCGGTGACTTGGCAAGCAGGGTGTAGTTTTTATTCGCCTGATCCTGAAACAGCGGATCCGAGCTTACCGATTTGTAATCGCTGTTCTGATAGCTTCGTAGCTCATCAATACTGCTGTAAACAATGTTATTGATCTGACAGAAATTTGATCGAATCGGGTAGTACAGGTTATGATCGGAAGAGTAAACAACGGCATTACAGATTAAAGCACGATCGCTTTCCTGTGAAAGATAAAAGATATTATTGTATGCCAAGACATAGTCGCCGGTAAAGGTGATCGCATCGCGGTTATTAATAAACAGATTATTTAAAACCATAGCTCCCAAACCATTACTGATGATATTCAGTCCCAAGGTATTGGATTCGAAGATACTATAGTTGACATCTACCTCGTCGGCTACAATAAAGCCTGCCTGTATGGTATTCGAGAAGGAACAATATTCCATCTGAAGGTAATCGACATCCAACGCACGGATACCATAATGCCCCCCTTTAACACTACAATTGGAAAGCTGTATTCCCCGTGCCTTGGTATTGCTTAAATAAAAACCTCCCAACGAACCACTGGCCTGAATAGCTATATCCTGTATTACAATGCGATCGCGATCCGATATACGTACTACATAACTGCCCGTTGTTGATGAAATAACTGGTGCCGCCCCCTGGCCATAAGCTCCCACAATGATATTGTCAGCGTTGATATTCCAAACCGTAACCTCGGAGTGCGTACCCCTTTTCAATAAATACATATATCCGGACTGCAAACTCACCGAGCTCAAATTGCTAAATGGATTTTCAAAGCTTCCATCGCCCTCTAAGGAGTTATCCGGATCAATGTAAACAATATTCTCAGCCGGAATGTAACGAATGGTAATTACCGCCTGATTGGCTTCCTGAGGGTTTCCGTTGTCGACCACTTCTACCGTTATCTGATGTTCCTGAGGAACCAACACATCTGCCACTTCTGCATTAACACGCAACATACCGGTTCCGGGGTCAATGGCATAAAGTTCGTCTGCCGTATTGGCCACAATGGAATAAGTAATCTCATCTTCATCTGGATCGGATGCGGTAACAATCCCCACTTCGGTATCACCCTCGGGAGATACCCGATAGATAAATTCCTGATCTTCAATCAAGGGAGCATGATTCACTACACTCTGATGCAATTGAACCTGAATTACAGCTGTAGCACTTTGAACCGGGCTTCCATTATCCGTTACACGAACAGTGAGTGAATACGTCGGATTACCCGAGTATGGAATGGTATTGGTAGTAAAACGAAGATGACCGGCATTGTCAATGGAGAAAAGGCCACCCGTATTTCCCGATTCAATACTATAACTAATAGCCTGTCCATAATCCGGATCGTAGGCATGCAGGGTTCCAATTAACGTTCCGTCCTGTTCCCCTTCATTAACTATAAAAGTAACAGAGTTAATACGTGGCGGATTGTTGGTATAACCCTGCTGATCCATCAACAGAGCCGGAACCAGGGCCGAATCCACATATCGCTCCGGGTCAACACTACGGATATCGCCCGACTGATAAAAAAGAATCTTGGAATAGAAAGGTGGAATGGTGGTAGATCCGGATACCTGATTTCCCTCCATATCGCGAAAAGTTGCACTGCCCAAATTAACCACACGTCTTTGCGCACTGAAATTGGTGAAAAATTTCACGAAATCCTCTTTGCTCACCTGTCCCGACACCTGACTGTACATAATTCCCTGAGGGTTAACCCGGCTATGCAGATCCGATGGCTGTGGCAGCACTTCGCCTCCATTGTATCGCATCTCTGCCAACGTAAAACTGTGATCAGCCTGCCAGTCCCAAACGTACTTTCCAATTACTGGTTCGGTCGAAAAGAACGGACTAGCCACCATATTGTAATCGTAGTAGAAATTATTCTGATCAATATACTGATTGGCAATTGCGGTGGTGGTATGCCGCAAATACAGCGAAGTACCCGCATTGTCGCCAAAGACAACTTTGTTATTCCTGATGGTATCCCGGTCGGCAGAGTACGTTACAATACCAATGGCCTGATCCTTTAAAAAAGCAGTACTAAAGATATTGGGTAAATGGTTGTGGGCGTTCACCACGTTGTTGTTCTTAAAACAGTTTTTATAGTTCCGGTTGGAATAAAAAGCCACGGATGTATTTTCGATGGAATTCGAATCGCAGATATAGGAGAGTGCCACCTCGTCCATATAGATTCCATGGGGATGTAATGCCAGCGTATTGATATCAAATCGGTTCCCGGCCGTTTTCGAATCCAGAATAATATTATTCTTTATGTAACGTCGCGTATCACTGTCCACATCGGAATTGCTGTAGAATGCACCACAATCGGCAACTGTTACCCCATAATCTTCCACATAGTTATAACTGATACTGGCTCCGTTATTCTCCCTAAAGGTGTAGGTCTGAACTGCAGCCCCAACACTATCGAAATGGTTGTACTGAACGAAAGTTTCCCTTCCCATGGAATTATGGATGGAAATGGCACACCCCATTTTAAAATCGTAATTACACATCCCCACATGCTGCGTAGCAATCCGGCAAAACCGATTATTGCGAATCTCGAGGTAATCGTACATATTTATCCGCATTCCCATGGCACCACAATCGTGCACATAGTTGCGGTTAAAAACAATGTTGTCGGTTCGATAACAACGGACAGCGCCCCCTGCGGTATACCGCAACTCACAATCGGTAATGGAGATATGATCGCTCTCACGCATTGAGATATGCCGGTAATTCGACATTTCGAACACCAGGTTTTTAAACTGTATGTGCTCCGACTCATTAATCCCAATAATGGAATCCACCACGCTGAACTGAACATTATGGGACTCCAGATCCCCATCGTAGTAAATACGCAACATCCGGTTGCGAAAGGTCCAGTCTCCATTAGTTTGTAAATACTTGTCGCTGTTGGCAAGATAATAAGGTGTCTTTTTATCGGTTCGCGAAGGATATTCAATATCCGAGAAGTAAAGCGTATTAGAGGTATTTGAAGTTATTACCCGGGATTCCCACTGCCATAACACCGATTGAATAAAAATATAAGCTCCGGCATATTCATTACTTTGCCAATTTTGGCTGTAATCCGAAAGCTGTCGCGTAGAATTGCTTCCGGAGATGATGCGTTCTTCGCTTCGGGCAATATCGTGCCAAACACCATCCAAAAGTATTCCTCCGGGAACGTTAATATTTCCATGAGGAAAATCCTGGAGCACCCCAATAGAATGGATCGATCCATTTCTTGTAAAGCCTTCGAGAAGCTTACCTCCCGACAATACCGGCCGGGATCCGGAACCGTACGCATCAAATACTATCGGTTGCGAAGAAGTCGCCACCCGTTGATTGATCATCAGATTTACTTCGTACCAAACCGAACCTCTTTCAAAAAGCACCTTATCGCCAGCGTGCATGGTATTGAGTAATTGCTGCAATTTCACCATACTCCTGAATGGACTGCTGGCATTGGTTCCCGCATTGGCATCGTTCCCATTGGCGGACGAGAAATAATAGGTTGTTTGGCCTTGCACCCACAATGTACTTAACACAGCAACCAGGCTGAGTAAATATCTAACGCTCAACTTCATCTAACTCAGGTCTATTAATTTTAGGCTATCACTGACGTGACAGACGCAAAAATCTGCTATTTCCGGAATATCCACAAGGTTTCGCAAGAAAATATTTGTTAATCTTTTCAACGAAACACAAGGCTTATTCGTATAAGTTTGGCAATATGTAAAATCGTCTCCTGGTTTTTACATCGAAAACGGGATGCATCCCGTTCTGAAAACAAAAATACCACCTCAAAACTATCCCGTCCACCAACTACTCTTTAGCCATCATACCGAATGTTAATGTCATATTTATACAATATCTGAGATCAGACTTAATATAGGACTACTGGAATATTGCAAAGTAGATTTTGCTTTTTTTCAAAAGGTTCCTTTAGCTGACTTTAACCGCCTCCATGACAGATTCGCCAGGTATTTTATGTTCTGTGAGATGTGCCGAAAAAGAAAAAGCTGCCTAAATTTCTTAGACAGCTTTTTCTTTTATGCTTGTGCCGTAGGGCCTCCAAAATTGAGAGGAATATTGCCCCCCTCGCCTCCGGGTTCCTTTATAGTCCCATGAACGGCTTCATATTTAGCAATGTTATCTTTCAGCGCGGCCAAGAGTCGTTTTGCATGCGCCGGAGCCAGAATAATCCGCGATTTTACATCGGCTTTTGGCATTCCCGGCATAACGCGAACAAAATCCAGTACAAATTCCGAAGCAGAATGCGTGATGATAGCCAGGTTGGAATAGATCCCCTGTGCCACCTCTTCCTTCAGTTCAATATTTAACTGATTCTTATTTTCGTTCCTTTCGTCCATCTTTGCAACCCAATATTAATAGCTATTGCTTTCTACTCTGGAGCGCGCACCGGTAAGGGTATTGTACTCTTCCTTCGATCCTACCACAATATCGCTATATTCTCTGGAACCCGTTCCGGCAGGTATCAGGTGACCTACAATTACGTTCTCCTTCAAACCTTCCAGCAAATCTTCTTTACCGAAAATAGCGGCCTCATTAAGCACTTTGGTAGTTTCCTGGAACGATGCAGCCGACATAAAACTACGAGTCTGCAACGCTGCACGGGTGATACCCTGCAGTACCTGGCTCGATGTAGCCGGTACGGCATCGCGTGCTTCCACTACTTTTAAGTCTTTGCGTTTGAGTAATGAGTTTTCATCGCGCAGCTTCCGGGTAGTGATAATCTGTCCCGGTTTCAATGTTTGAGAGTCTCCGGCTTCAACCACCACTTTTTTATCGAAAATCCAATCGTTTTCTTCCATGAATTCCCATTTATCGGCGATTTGTTTTTCAAGGAATTTAGTATCTCCCGGATCAACAATTTCCACCTTGCGCATCATCTGACGTACAATGATTTCAAAGTGTTTATCGTTGATCTTCACCCCTTGCAAACGGTACACTTCCTGAACCTCGTTCACGATATATTCCTGAACTTTGGTAGGTCCTTTAATGGCCAGTATATCGCTTGGAGTAATCGCTCCGTCGGACAGGGGAATACCTGCACGTACGTAGTCGTTCTCCTGAATCAGGATCTGTTTCGACAGGGGAACCAGGTATTTCTTCACCTGACCCGATTTGGATGTGATGACAATTTCGCGGTTACCCCGTTTAATTTTACCAAAACTTACCTCTCCATCGATTTCAGATACCACAGCAGGGTTGGACGGGTTACGAGCTTCGAAAAGCTCGGTTACACGTGGCAGCCCACCCGTGATATCGCCCGACTTACCAACTGCACGAGGTATTTTCACCAGAATATGACCGGCAATCACAGTATCGCCTTCTTCCACTGCAAGGTGAGCGCCCACCGGAAGGTTGTATGTTTTCAATACATCACCCGAACCATTCATAATCCGTACGGTTGGGTTTTTGGTCTTATCGCGAGTTTCAATAATTACTTTTTCGCGGAAACCGGTTTGCTCATCACTTTCCTCCTTGTAGGTCACCCCTTCGAGCACATGCTCAAATGCAATGGTACCAGCCATTTCGGAAACGATAACTGCGTTATAAGGATCCCAGTCACAAATAGCATCACCTTTTGCAATGTCGGCTCCGTTTTTAACGTACAGGTTGGCACCGTAAGGAATGTTATGAGTGGTCAGGGTAATTCCGGTTTTCTTATCTATGATGCGTAATTCGGCCAGACGCCCAATTACAATATCGACTGATTTGCCACTTACATCTGTTTTAGCCACAGTACGAAGCTCATCAATCTCCACCACCCCGTCGTAACGAGCGCTAACACTCGATTCGGCAGCAATGTTGGATGCAGTACCCCCAACGTGGAAAGTACGCAGTGTAAGCTGAGTACCAGGCTCGCCAATGGATTGCGCGGCAATAACACCAACTGCCTCACCCAACTGAACCATCCGTCCGGTTGCCAGGTTACGTCCGTAACACTTGGCACAAACCCCTTTACGCGATTCGCAGGTTAGCACCGAACGAATTTCAACTTGCTCTATGGGCGAGTCTTCAATAACAGCAGCAATTTCTTCGGTAATTTCTTCACCGGAGCTCACAATTTTATCGCCGGTAAGCGGATGGTAGATGTTATGTACTGCGGTGCGACCAAGGATGCGTTCGCCCAGGCTTTCCACCACTTCTTCATTATTTTTAATAGCGGTAGCAACCAGTCCGCGAAGCGTGCCACAGTCGTGTTCGCTAACAATTACATCTTGCGACACGTCTACCAAACGACGGGTCAGGTATCCGGCATCGGCCGTTTTCAGCGCGGTATCCGCAAGACCTTTACGCGCACCGTGAGTAGAGATAAAGTACTCCAGTACCGAAAGCCCTTCTTTGAAGTTTGAAAGAATAGGGTTTTCGATAATCTCAGAACCGGTAGAACCCGATTTCTGAGGTTTTGCCATCAGACCCCTCATACCAGAGAGCTGACGAATCTGTTCTTTAGAACCCCGTGCACCGGAATCGAGCATCATATACACCGCATTGAAACCCTGACGGTCGTTCGAAATCTGATTCATCAGTGTTTGCGTCAAACGCGCGTTGATGTGCGTCCAAATATCAATAATCTGGTTATAGCGTTCGTTGTTGGTGATGAAACCCATATTGTAGTTATTCATCACTTCGTCCACTTGCTCGTAACCTTCTTTTACGAATTGATCTTTTTCCGGAGGAACGATAACATCGGCCAGGTTAAAGGATAATCCACCACGGAAGGCCATGGTATACCCCAGGTTTTTAATATCGTCGAGGAACTGTGCTGTACGTGCTACTCCGGTAAATTTCAATACATTACCAATAATTTCACGCAGCGATTTTTTGGTCAGCAGCACATTGAGATATCCTACCTCTTTGGGCACCAGTTCGTTAAACAGAACTCGACCTACGGTAGTCTCCATAAGCTGCTTCTGTCCTTCCAGACGAACCTTAATATTGGCGTGCAGATCGATACGTTTTTCGTTGTAGGCAATCTTTACCTCTTCGGACGAATAGAATTTCATGCCTTCGCCACGCACTTTTTCCGTTTCGGTCGATACTTTGGATTTGGTAATATAGTACAGACCCAATACCATGTCCTGAGAGGGAACGCTGATTGGCGCACCATTAGCAGGGTTCAGAATATTGTGAGATGCGAGCATAAGCAGCTGCGCTTCGAGAACGGCGGCATTACCCAGTGGCAGGTGAACGGCCATTTGGTCACCGTCGAAGTCGGCGTTGAACGCTGTACACACCAACGGGTGCAATTGAATAGCCTTACCTTCAATCATTTTAGGCTGAAACGCCTGAATACCTAAACGGTGAAGCGTAGGAGCCCGGTTAAGCAGAATGGGGTGTCCTTTCAATACGTTTTCCAAAATATCCCAAACCACAGGATCCTTGCGGTCCACTATTTTTTTAGCCGATTTAACCGTTTTCACAATCCCCCGCTCAATAAGTTTCCGGATAATAAACGGTTTGTACAACTCGGCAGCCATTCCTTTCGGGATACCGCACTCGTGAAGTTGAAGTTCCGGACCTACCACGATCACCGAACGTGCCGAATAATCCACACGTTTACCTAGCAGGTTCTGACGGAAACGACCTTGTTTCCCTTTCAAACTATCGCTAAGGGATTTCAGGGGGCGATTGGCATCCGTTTTGACGGCATTGGATTTCCTTGAATTATCGAAAAGGGAATCTACCGATTCCTGAAGCATCCGCTTTTCGTTGCGAAGAATTACTTCAGGAGCCTTAATTTCAATGAGTCGTTTTAAACGATTGTTACGAATAATTACCCGGCGATACAGGTCGTTCAGATCGGAAGTGGCAAAACGCCCTCCATCCAGCGGAACCAAGGGACGCAATTCGGGTGGAATTACCGGAACCACTTTAACAATCATCCATTCGGGGCGGTTAACGCCTTTCGACGCACGGAACGCCTCCACTACCTGTAAGCGCTTAAGTGCCTCGTTCTTACGCTGTTGCGAAGTCTCGTTATTGGCCTTATGACGCAGTTCGTACGACAATGAATCCAGATCGATGCGTTCCAACAAGCGATATAACGCTTCGGCACCCATATCGGCAATAAATTTATTGGGGTCGCTGTCATCGAGCATCTGGTTTTCTTTTGGAAGCGAATCCATGATGTCGAGGTATTCCTCTTCGGTCAGAAAATCAAGATATCCTACACCGTCGATTTGTTTAATACCGGGGTTAATTACCACATACCGCTCGTAATAGATAATGGAATCGAGCTTCTTAGTAGGTAATCCCAACAGGTAACCTATTTTATTGGGCAACGATTTGAAGTACCAAATGTGAGCTACAGGAACAACCAGGGAGATATGTCCCATGCGTTCCCGACGCACTTTTTTCTCGGTAACCTCCACACCACAGCGGTCGCAAACGATTCCTTTATACCGGATGCGTTTGTATTTACCGCAGTGACATTCGTAATCTTTTACCGGTCCGAAAATTCTTTCGCAAAACAATCCATCACGTTCCGGTTTGTATGTACGGTAATTAATGGTCTCGGGCTTGAGCACTTCCCCGCTGGAACGTTCGAGAATTTCCTCTGGTGAAGCCAGTCCGATCGCAATTTTCGAAAAACCGCTATTTATTTTTGTATCTTTTCTGAATGACATGCGTTAAAAATTAATTCTGTTTACAATAAGAACCATTACTTGTTACTACACCAGGTTGATGCTCAGTCCAAGGCCTCTAAGTTCGTGCAACAGCACGTTCAGCGACTCAGGAATACCGGGTTGCGGTAACGGTTCCCCTTTAACGATTGCTTCATAGGTTTTCGCACGGCCAATTACGTCGTCCGATTTTACAGTCAGAATTTCCTGAAGGATGTTTGCAGCACCGAATGCCTCAAGTGCCCACACCTCCATCTCACCAAAACGCTGACCTCCAAACTGAGCTTTACCACCCAACGGTTGTTGTGTAATAAGTGAGTATGGTCCAATGGAACGGGCATGCATTTTGTCATCGACCATGTGTCCAAGTTTCAGCATGTAGATTACCCCTACGGTTGCCGGTTGATCGAAACGATCTCCGGTACCGCCATCGTAAAGGTAGGTTTTACCGTATCTTGGAATGCCTGCTTTATCGGTATACTCGTTGATTTCATCGAGTTTGGCTCCGTCGAAAATGGGAGTGGCAAATTTGGTTCCCAGTTGTTTACCGGCCCAGCCCAGAACAGTTTCGTAAATTTGACCGAGGTTCATACGCGAAGGCACACCCAACGGGTTCAGTACAATATCCACAGGAGTTCCATCTTCGAGGAACGGCATATCTTCCTGACGTACAATCTTGGCAACAATACCTTTGTTACCGTGTCGACCTGCCATCTTATCTCCCACCTTCAGCTTCCGCTTTTGAGCAATGTAAACTTTGGCCAATTGTACAATACCTGCAGGCAATTCATCGCCAATAGTAATATTGTATTTCTTGCGTTTGTAAATGGCATCAATCTCTTTGTACTTTATGATATAGTTGTGTATCAACTTATATATCATATCGTTTTTAGACTTATCCGTTGTCCATTTACTCGGATTGATATTGAAATAGTCGATATCCTGCAGGATTTTTTGAGAGAACTTGGTCCCTTTGGCAATGATATCAACGTTCAAATAGTCCTTAACCCCTTGCGATGTTTTACCATTGGTCAGCGCAAAAAGTTTGTCTACCAACATACCTTTTAGTTCGCCTACCTGGCGGTTGAACTCTTCTTCAATTTTATCCAGAATAGGCTTGGTAGCAGCTTTCAACTTCCGGTCTTTAACCGAACGGGAGAAAAGCTTTTTGTCAATGACCGTACCAAACAACGATGGAGAAGCTTTTAGTGAGGCATCCTTCACATCGCCAGCCTTGTCGCCAAAAATGGCACGCAGCAGTTTCTCTTCGGGCGATGGATCGGATTCTCCTTTAGGTGTGATTTTACCAATCAGGATATCGCCGGGCACCACATTGGCTCCAATACGTATCAGACCGTTTTCATCGAGGTCTTTGGTGGCTTCTTCGCTTACGTTGGGAATATCGGCAGTGAGTTCCTCCAAACCACGTTTGGTATCGCGTACTTCCAACAGGTACTCATCGATGTGTACCGAAGTGAAAATATCTTCGCGAACCACACGCTCCGAAATCACAATCGCATCCTCAAAGTTATATCCTTTCCAGGGCATGAATGCCACCATCAGGTTACGGCCAAGGGCAAGTTCGCCCTTCTGAGTAGCATAACCTTCCGTAAGGATATCGCCTTTTTTAACCTTGGTGCCTTTTGAAATTATCGGCTTCAGGTTAATGCATGAATTTTGGTTGGTTTTACGGTATTTGGGGAGTTTATAGCGCTTAAGGTCGCCCTCGAAACTTACAAACTTTTCCTCATCGTCCAATTCGTAGCGAACTACAATCTCGTTGGCATCCACATATTCTACCACACCTTCGCCTTCGGCTACCACCAGTAGTCGCGAGTCGCGCACTACGTTGGCCTCAATACCGGTACCTACAATCGGTGCTTCGGGCTGAAGCAGCGGCACAGCCTGGCGCATCATGTTCGATCCCATCAAAGCCCGGTTGGCATCATCGTGTTCCAGGAACGGAATGAGCGATGCTGCGATGGATGCAATCTGATTAGGTGCAACGTCCATCAAATGAACCTCTTCAGGGGTTGCCAACGGATAATCTGCCTCCAGTCGCGATTTGATTTTCGGATTTACAAATTTTCCATCATTGTGAATGGGCGCATTCGCCTGAGCAATTATTTTTTCTTCTTCTTCCTCTGCACTTAAATAGACCACGCCTTCGTTGGTCAGATTTACCTGCCCGCTTTCCACGGTCCGGTAGGGTGTTTCAATGAATCCCAGTTCGTTGATCTTGGCATACACGCACAACGAGGAAATAAGACCAATGTTAGGGCCTTCGGGGGTTTCAATGGGGCACAAACGTCCATAATGGGTATAATGTACGTCGCGAACCTCAAAACCTGCGCGTTCGCGCGAAAGACCTCCTGGTCCCAATGCCGACAACCGACGTTTGTGGGTCATTTCGGCCAAGGGGTTGGTCTGATCCATAAACTGCGAAAGCTGGTTGGTTCCAAAGAAGGAGTTGATTACCGAGGATAGCGTCTTGGAATTGATCAGATCAATTGGCGTAAAAACCTCATTGTCGCGAACATTCATGCGCTCACGTATGGTACGGGCCATACGGGCCAAGCCAACACCGAACTGGTTGAACAACTGTTCACCCACAGTGCGAACCCTACGGTTGCTCAGGTGATCGATATCGTCCACGTCAGTTCTCGAATTGATCAGCTGAATCAGATATTTTATGATTTCAATAATATCTTCTTTGGTCAGCACTTTAACATCCATATCGGTTTGCAAACCCAGTTTGCGGTTGATCCGATAGCGTCCCACGTTACCAAGGTCGTAACGTTTATCTGAGAAAAACAACTTATCAATCACATCGCGAGCCGTGGCCTCATCGGGGGGCTCTGAGTTACGCAATTGACGGTAAATGTGCAGTACGGCCTCTTTTTCGGAGTTACAGGGGTCTTTCTGCAAAGTATTATATATGATTTCGAAATCAGCCTGGTTCAGGTTTTCCTTATGAAGCAGTATGGCCTTCGTTCCCGAATCCATAATCAGGTCGATATGATCGTCTTCCAGTACGGTTTCACGATCAATAATCACTTCATTCCGCTCTATGGATACCACCTCTCCGGTGTCTTCGTCCACAAAATCTTCCACCCACGATTTTAGAACGCGTGCGGCCAATTTGCGGCCGATGAGTTTTTTTAACCCTGTTTTGGAAACTTTAATTTCATCGGCAAGGTCAAAAATTTCAAGTACATCTTTATCACTTTCGTAACCAATAGCACGCAACAGCGTGGTTACGGGTAATTTCTTTTTCCGGTCGATATACGCATACATCACGTTGTTGATGTCGGTAGCAAATTCGATCCAGGATCCTTTAAACGGAATAATACGCGCTGAATACAGTTTGGTGCCGTTAGCGTGGAGGCTCTGCCCGAAGAACACCCCGGGTGAACGGTGTAGCTGCGAAACTACAACCCTCTCGGCGCCATTGATGATGAACATACCACGATCGGTCATATAGGGGATGGTTCCCAAATACACGTCTTGAACGACGGTATCGAAGTCCTCATGCTCCGGATCGGTACAGTACAATTTTAATTTAGCCTTTAGCGGTACGCTATAGGTAAGTCCTCGCTCAATACACTCGTCAATCGAATAACGGGGAGGGTCGAGGTAGTAATCCAGGAACTCAAGTACAAAATTATTCCGGGTATCGGAAATGGGGAAATTCTCGGAAAAAACCTGGTAAAGCCCTTCCTCACGGCGGCGCTCCGGTGTAGTTTCCAACTGAAAGAAGTCCTGGAATGACTTTAATTGAATTTCAAGAAAATCAGGGTACTCTAATTGGTTTTTTGTTGAAGCAAAGGAAATCCTTTGTGGTATATTGCTGTTCGACATCAGATACAAAATAAAGCGTTGAACTTGAGTTATTAATAACGACAAAAAGGCTTAATCCCGAAATTCATCGGGATTAAACCCACTAGCCTTGTTAGGCATTGTGTTCCTTATTTAAGCTCAACTTCAGCTCCAGCTTCTTCGAGTTGAGATTTAAGTGATTCGGCTTCGTCTTTAGTAACACCTTCTTTAAGAGCGGTAGGTGCTTTGTCTACTAATTCTTTAGCTTCTTTCAGTCCAACACCGGTAAGTTCTTTAACCAGTTTCACGATCTGAAGTTTTGCACCACCGGCTGATTTAAGAATTACATCGAAAGAATTTTTTTCTTCCACAGCGGCTTCGCCACCACCAACAGGGCCGGCAATAGCAACAGCAGCAGCTGCAGGTTCGATACCATATTCTTCTTTTAAGATACCAGCAAGTTCATTTACTTCTTTAACTGTAAGATTTACGAGCTGTTCAGCAAACGCTTTTAAATCTGCCATTTTTGTATAAATTAATTAAGTTATTATTTACTGTTTTATTCTTTATCTGAAAGAGTTTTGATAATACCGGCGAGGGTGTTTCCTCCCGATTGAAGCGCAGAGATAACATTCTTGGCGGGCGATTGGAGTAATCCAATGATATCGCCAATAAGTTCGTCTCTGGATTTGACGTTCACAAGAGCATCCAGTTGTGTATCTCCAATGTAAACGCATTCTTCCACGTAAGCACCCTTCAGAATGGGCTTTTCTTTATCCTTTCTGAACTCCTTAATAAGTTTTGCGGGGGCATTACCGACTTCGGTAAACATAACCGAAGTTTCGTGGTGAAGCGTGGGATACAGCTCAGAATAATCCCCTTCGGCCTGCTCCAATGCACGCTTTAACAGGGTATTCTTCACTACTACCAACTTGATGTCTTTTTCAAAGCATTTCCTTCTAAGTTTGCTGGTATCTTCTGCATTGAGAGCAGAAATATCAGCCAAATAAAAATGATTTGCTTCGCTTATGGATTGAGCCAGGCGTTCAATTACCTGAGTTTTTTGGTCCCGTGTCATAATTTCAAAGTTTTACTTTTAATTATTATCAGTCTATTGCTTTAGCATCGACCCGAATACCAGGACTCATTGTGCTTGAAAGCGCGATACTTTTTATGTAAGTTCCTTTAGCTGCCGAAGGTTTTAGCTTGATAATGGTCTGAATAAATTCATGCGCATTTTCAGCAATTTTATCGGGACTAAAGGAGGTCTTTCCCACGGTTGTGTGCACAATCCCGTACTTGTCAACTTTGAAATCGATTTTACCGGCCTTTACTTCGGCTACGGCTTTTCCAACTTCCATAGTTACAGTACCACTTTTAGGATTAGGCATTAAACCACGAGGACCCAGGATACGACCCAGTTTACCAATTTTTCCCATAATGGGGGGCATGGTAATCATTACGTCGAAGTCAGTCCATCCACCGGATATCTTGTCGACATAGTCGTCCAGTCCAACATAATCAGCACCAGCTTGTTTAGCTTCTTCTACCTTGTCTGGTGTACACAATACCAATACCCGGGTTTCTTTTCCGGTACCGTGAGGAAGGGTAACCACACCGCGAACCATCTGATTCGCTTTGCGGGGATCCACTCCCAGACGGATATCGATATCGACCGAAGCATCAAATTTGGTGAAAGTAATTTCCTTCACCAGCTGGGAAGCTTCAGCCAACGTGTACTGTTTTCCAGGCTCAATTTTCTCTAATGCTGCTTTTTGATTTTTTGTAAGTCTAGCCATTTTGTTTCTTGTAGTTTACAGAATGATTTAACTACTCAGCAGGGAAAGTACCTTTAACACTAATTCCCATGCTACGTGCTGTACCGGCTACCATTGTCATTGCTGATGACAGTTTAAATGCGTTTAAGTCGGGCATTTTGTCTTCTGCAATTTGTTTCACCTGATCCCATGTTACACTAGCCACTTTAACCCGGTTGGGCTCAGCCGAGCCACTTTTGAGTTTCGTTGCTTCGAGTAGTTGAACTGCTACCGGAGGCGTTTTTACGATAAAGTCGAACGACTTGTCCGTGTAAACCGTAATAACAACCGGGAGCAATTTTCCTGCCTTATCCTGGGTACGACCGTTGAATTGTTTACAGAATTCCATAATATTCACACCTTTCGAACCAAGGGCAGGGCCCACAGGAGGTGATGGGTTTGCGGCACCACCACGAATCTGCAACTTAATCAGTCCAGCAATTTCTTTTGCCATGATTTAAATATTTCCGATTTATTATTGAGATTCCAAATTACACAGTTACTTAGGAAGCATTAGGGAGTTGTAACCGGTAATCCGTTTGTTTTTATTCTTTTTCTACTTGCATGAAACTCAATTCCAGCGGTGTTTTTCTTCCGAAAATTTTCACCATTACTTTGAGTTTCTTTTTCTCTTCGTTTACTTCTTCAATAATCCCTGTAAAACTATTGAAAGGGCCATCGATAACTTTAACGGCTTCTCCAACAAAATAGGGGGTGTTAATTTCTTCTTCGCCTGCTGCCAATTCATCCACCTTACCGAGTATCCGATTCACTTCAGACAATCGAAGCGGTGTAGGATCGTCGTTGTTCTTTTCACCTAAAAAACCGATGACATTGGGAATATTTTGAAGAATATGAGGAATTTCTCCAACCAGGGCTGCTTCGATGAGCACATATCCCGGATAGAAACTTCTTTCTTTGCTAATCTTTTTACCGTTCCGTATTTGATACACTTTCTCGGTAGGAATCAATACTTGCGAAATATACTCCTCCAAATTCAGACGAGCCACTTCGTTATCAATATACTCTTTTACTTTCTTTTCCTTACCACCTATAGCGCGTAAGACATACCACTTCTTTTCCTGTCCTTCCATAGGAATTTATCTAGTTGAATTCTAATAAAATATTCCGTAAATTCCTGACATTCCGTTTTTGAACAACAAGTCCATCAGCGCGACCACAATGGCAATGATTAAGGAAGCCACCATAACCACAATAGCACTACCTTGCAACTCTTCCCACGAGGGCCAGGTTACTTTGTGTACTAACTCAGCGTAGGCGTCCTGAAAATATCGTATTAGTTTCATTACAGTGATAATTTGGCACGGGAGGAGCGACTCGAACGCCCGACACCTGGTTTTGGAGACCAGTGCTCTACCAACTGAGCTACACCCGTAATTTAGAAGCCCGGCAAAATGCCTTCGCTTGATTAAGAACAAAGATAAACCCCGAAATTCAGGGTTTATCTTTGCCGAGACTATTGAATAGTGTTATTGAACAATTTCGATTACCTGACCGGCACCTACGGTACGTCCTCCTTCGCGAATTGCGAAACGAAGTCCTTTGTCCATAGCTACAGGGGTGATCAGTTCCACAGTGATCGTAACGTTATCACCAGGCATTACCATGTCGGTACCTTCTGGAAGTTGAATTTCACCAGTTACGTCAAGAGTTCTCAGGTAGAACTGAGGACGGTATTTGTTGTGGAAAGGAGTGTGACGACCACCTTCTTCTTTCTTCAGGATATAAACCTCAGCTTTGAATCGGGTGTGAGGAGTGATTGAACCTGGTTTGGCAAGAACCATACCCCGTTTGATCTCTTTTTTGTCCACACCACGCAGCAGAAGACCTACATTATCACCAGCTTCTCCACGATCCAGAATTTTACGGAACATTTCCACTCCGGTACATACAGTTTTGCGTGCTTCAGCACCCAAACCAATGATAGCCAGTTCGTCGCCAGTGTTAACCACACCAGTTTCAATACGACCGGTAGCAACAGTACCACGACCGGTAATAGAGAACACGTCTTCAACAGGCATCAGGAATGGTTTTTCGTTGTCGCGGGGAGGAATCGGAATCCACTCGTCCACTGCGTTCATCAGCTCCATTACTTTTTCTACCCACTGAGGCTCACCATTCAGCGCACCCAAAGCAGAACCATGAATAACTGGAGTATTATCGCCATCGAATTCGTAGAACTGAAGGAGTTCACGAACTTCCATTTCAACAAGTTCGAGCAGCTCTGCATCGTCAACCATGTCCACTTTGTTCAGGAAAACAACGATTTTAGGAACGTTTACCTGACGAGCCAAAAGGATGTGCTCACGAGTTTGAGGCATAGGACCGTCGGTACCAGCTACAACCAAGATAGCGCCGTCCATTTGGGCAGCACCAGTAACCATGTTTTTAACATAGTCGGCGTGACCCGGACAATCCACGTGAGCATAGTGACGGTTTTCGGTTTGGTATTCAACGTGTGAAGTATTGATAGTAATACCACGTTCTTTTTCTTCAGGAGCGTTGTCGATTGAATCGAAGTCACGAACTTCGGACAAACCAGCCTCTGCCAATACCTTGGTAATAGCAGCGGTGAGTGTAGTTTTACCGTGGTCAACGTGACCAATCGTACCGATATTTACGTGCGGCTTCGACCTGTCAAATTTTTCTTTAGCCATAATTAGTAGGATATTAAAATATACAGTTTCTATTGTTATTTTGAACAGTTCCAAAATATAGAGCCAATGATGGGAATTGAACCCATGACCTCTTCCTTACCAAGGAAACGCTCTACCCCTGAGCTACATCGGCTTATTAGCGAGCACTAACTGCGTTTGAAAAAATGTTAAAGATAATGAATTCCAACAAGTTGTCAAACACTTCATTCATTCAATGTACGCGTCGCTCTTTTGAGCGGGAGACGAGGCTCGAACTCGCGACCCTAACCTTGGAAGGGTTATGCTCTACCAACTGAGCTACTCCCGCTTGTAATCATAAAAAGAGTGTAAGCATGTTTTCATCCTTACACTCCAAGGGTTTTTGGTGGGGAGAGGAGGATTCGAACCTCCGAAGTCATACGACAGCAGATTTACAGTCTGCCCCAGTTGGCCGCTTTGGTATCTCCCCTTAAAAAATTGAGCCGGTGGAGGGATTCGAACCCCCGACCAGCTGATTACAAATCAGCTGCTCTGGCCAACTGAGCTACACCGGCAAACCCTTTCCTTTTAAAGAACGCGATTTCGAGAGTTACCCCTCGAAATCGGTTCGCAAATGTATAAATTATTTTATTAATTCCACAAATAATATTTTTGATTTTTTTGTAGCCGGTACTCAGGCACGTTTATTCTTCTTTTTCACCTTGGCTATCTGTTTGATTAGTGCATCAATAGCAGTGTCGGTAGATTCTTCAAATGATTTACTTTGTTTTTTTGCAAAAAGCTCGTTGCCCGGTATTTCCAGCCGTATTTCGGCAACTTTATTGGCTTCGTCCTGCGTATTTTCCAACTTGAGGAATACTTCGGCCCCAATAATCTCATCGTTGTACTGATCTAACTTGGAAACTTTACTTTCCACAAAACTTTCCAGTTGTTGGGTTGGGGAAAATCGAAGAGAATTAATTCTAATGTTCATGATATTATCCTCCATAATTTATGCTCTGGGATGAGCTTGTTTATATATAGACTTCAATTTCTCGTAGGTGGTATGCGTATAGATTTCGGTAGCTGCCAGATTGGCGTGACCCAGCAACTCCTTCACTGCATTCAAATCCGCTCCATTATTTAACAGGTGAGTTGCAAAAGTATGCCGCAACACATGGGGACTCTTTTTCTCAAGTGTTATGGATTGCAAAAGGTACTTGTGTACGGTACGCTGTATCATTCGCGGATATACCGGCAGTCCTTTATCGGTGACCAGCAATTTATCGTGCGACAAAGCCGGGTAAGTTTCGTTGCGCAGGATCAGATACTTTTTAATAAAGACTACCAAGTTTTCCGATAACGGTATGATACGTTCCTTATTACGTTTACCTTTTACCTTAATTTCTTCCCGACTCAGATTAATTGAGCTGTTCATCAGACCGGACAACTCGGCAAGGCGAATTCCGGTAGCATAAAACAGCTCGAATATGAGTTGATCCCGCATTCCGGAAAAACCTTCCTTAAATTCAGGTTGCTGAAAAAGATGATCGATACCCAAAGTATTAATGAACTCGGGCAGCTCACGCTGCTGCTTTGGTAGTATAACATGGCTGGCCGGATTTTGTTTGATCCATTCCTGCCGGATACAAAATTTATAAAAGGAATTCAGTGAGGCCAGTTTCCTGCGCAGTGTCCGAGGGGAAGTATGCTGGTTCATTAAATATAAAATCCACTGACGAATATGCATTTTCGCAGCGGATAGTATATTTTCCGAATTTTCGGAATGCAGAAAAAAAGCAGCAAATTGTTCAATGTCATCAGAGTAAGCACGAACGGTATGCTCTGAATATCTTTTTTCTACACGAATATGTTCGATGAATTGTGAGAGCTCTTTCATACTCAGGGATTTTTGAAGTAAAAGGCCGGTACCTAATAATTCCGGATTATCCCTGGGTAGTGCTCCTATTCTTCGGCTTGTTGCAGCCCTTGTACGTAAATTGCGCGCTTAACTTCTTCTCTACGTACTTCGGAAGGCTTTTTAAAAGCCTGACGACCTCTCAACTCTTTGACCACTCCGGTTCTTTCGAATTTTCTTTTGAACTTTTTCAGTGCTCTTTCGATGTTTTCTCCTTCTTTTACAGGAACTATTATCATAGTGTTCAGATGTTTAATGAAACGAGGCGCAAATGTATTACAGGCAATCGGATTTACCAAATGATTTGACTTAAATTTTCAATGATCATAATCCAGAATTTGTTTTTGATACCGGCTTACAAAGGACTTTTTTGTTCCTTTCTTACCAATAAAAATACGGATTATTTTCTGAAGAAAGCCCATTATTTATGAGAAATTAACATAAAAAACAATGCCATCCTTAGTTGTAAAAGGGGTTCGCTACCTCCATCCTATTCGCAAGAAGCCTCCTCTTTTATCCTTTCTCTACCAAGCTGATAACGAGCGAGCCTGCCACCATTAAAGTTTGTATATCGTATCCATTTGCCGGCATGGAGGTTGCAGTTCGTTATTCCAAACTCAAATAGGGTCGTATTTTCTGATACGTTTCGTCGGAGAGGAGATAATTATCGCGGAGCTGGCTTAGTGCGGTAAACGAACCGGTAATACGCAAGTAGCTCTGAATGGCCTTGGCCTCATTCCGGGTAAGATAGGGATGAGTGAAAAGCATCTTCTGCCCCGGAATGTTGATATTGATTTTGGTGATGTGCGTGCTGTCCACTCGGATGCGATGCTGAAGTCGCTGAAGTAATGAGTCGGAAATGCCATATACTTCGCTCAATTGCTCAACACTGTAGAATCCCCCGAGCCAATTGCGATATTTCACAATCCGACGGGAAAGCACCGGACCAATACCAGGCAATGCAGCCCACTGAATGGTGTCGGCTGTATTGATTTCCAATTTTGGACCGGATTCCAGATCAGATACGATTCGGAACCGATCCGGCTGACCTGGTAAGAATTGAAAATGAGTTAATGCCGTTGAATCAAGACCCTGAATTCGCTTCAGATCTTCCGCCCGGCAGAAAACTGCCCCCTTCAAACGACAAACCAATATCCGGGTGGCAACATCAGAAGGTATCCCAGCATCAATCATCGCGGAAAACGTTGCTGTGTTGGGATCAACTATTCCCTTGACCGTTTCAGTTGCCTGGCGATCCGCACCCGAAAACCGGGGCGATAGAAAACACGAGTTACCTGAAACTGAGGTTTCGAATACGGTATCCACACCAAATAGTTCGTAGCTAACCGGCGGAGGGGTACGCACAATTCGAATCAAAATCACTACAAGAAGCACAACAAATAACACCGTTAGCCCTCTGAATTCGAGCCGTGAATAGCCAAAAGACCTTCTGCTGAATGGTATTTTAGGAATGAATGACATGGATTTGTTTTTCAGCCTGCTTTCGTTAAACGGGTATATAGTTACGGATTAGAAAGAGTCAACCTGCCTATTAAATATAGGCAAAAACCCTTTACAAAACAGCAGGTAAACCACTTATAATGAAAGGACATCTGAAATAAAAACAGTAAAAACCGAAAAATATAAACATGTGATAAGCGAACCAACATCAGCCATTAAGATGTATGGTTTTTTACTACATGGCCTTCCAGGAAACTTATTCAAGACCATCCCTTGTTTGGATGCTTCCCTAAAGACCGGAATGAATGCCCTATCGTTTGAACAGAGCCATAACCGCATCCAGAATTTTAAGCCCGTTGAGGAAAACAATAAAGATGGCAATGGGTGCCACAAATCGAACCAAGTTCATAAAAACAGTAAGGAACCAGCCTTTCAGGCTTCCACCCTGTGCCACTTCGCGCATTACCCTGAACTTACCAAAGAACCAACCGATAAACAAGGCAATGAACATTCCGCCTAAGGGTAGAAGGATATTGGCTGAAATAAAATCGAGCAAATCGAATATGGTTTTATTAAACACCTGTACGTTGGAATAGATTCCCAGCGACAGCGAGCAAATAATCCCCAAAAGGGTAATTAAGGAAGTTGCAATAATGGTAGCCGACCGACGATGCAACTTCAGTTCTTCCACAAAATAGGCAACCACTACTTCCAGAATGGATATAGCCGAGGTGAGTGCGGCAATGGTTAAGAGAATGAAAAACAGCACCGAAAAAATAACACCACCCGGCATTTGAATAAATACATTTGGCAGGGTCTTAAAAATAAGACCAACGCCCCCATCGGGTTCAATATGAAACGCAAAAACAGCAGGAAATATAGCAATACCCGCCAAGATCGCCACTACGGTATCGGCTACGGTAACCTGCACGGCAATGTTTATCAGATTGTTCTGTTTGTTCACATAAGATCCGTACGTAATAAGGGTGCCCATTCCCAAACTCAGGGAGAAAAAGGCATGACCCAAAGCACTCAGCACCCCTTCAAAAGTGAGCTTCGAGAAATCGGGATGGAAAAGAAAACGAAGTCCTTCTCCTGCCCCGTGCAGAGTAACCGCCCGGATATCGAGAATAAGAATAATGATGAGCAGTATGGGCATAAGCACTTTCGAAAAACTCTCGATACCATTATGTACCCCAAGAATAACAATGGCTCCGGTGAGTATCATAAAAATAATCTGGTAGAGTAAGGGCTTTCCCGGATCCGCTACAAAGGCATCGAAGGTTTCGGCAATTTGCAGGGGCGAGAATCCATCAAAAGTATTGGAAAGGGAAAAAAAGATATATTTAATACTCCAACCGGCCACCACGCCATAGAACGAGAGTATAAGAAAGGCAGCGGCAACACCAAAAGATCCGATAAATCGCCAGGGGCTGCCGGGAGCCAGTTTATTGAATGCTCCAAACGCGTTGCGGCGCGACCTCCGCCCAATGACCAGCTCGGAAAGCATTACGGGCAGGCCAATGGCCAAAATAAAGCCCAGATATACAAAGAGGAAGGCGGCACCTCCATAGACACCGGTGATGTACGGAAATTTCCAAATATTTCCTAAACCTATGGCCGAACCCGCTGCAGCAGCAAAAACACCAAACTTACTTCCAAACTGTGCGCGTGTTTTACGTTGCCCTGTCATAATTAAGGTTTGTATTAGTGGTGTACAAAACTATTAAAAACCCAGGTATATAAAAAAAGCCTCCGGTGGAGGCTTTTTTTATATAGAATCGAATTCAATTAGTTTTTATTCAGACAATTCAGGTCTTCAAAAGCAATTTTCAGGCGATCCACCATAGCTTCTTCCCCTTTGCGCAGCCATACGCGGGGATCGTATTTCTTTTTGTTTGGTTTATCATCGCCCTCAGGGTTACCAATTTGGCCTTGCAGGTAATCGTGGTTGGCCGCTTCGTATTTGCGAATACCATCCCAGTAAGCCCATTGGGTATCGGTATCGATATTCATTTTAATTACGCCATACGAAATAGCTTCGCGGATCTCTTCGCGGGTAGAACCTGAACCACCGTGGAATACAAAATTCACGGGTTTAGCAGCGGTTTTGAGTTTATCCTCAATGTATTTTTGCGATTTATCCAGAATTTTCGGAGTAAGTTTTACGTTACCGGGCTTGTACACCCCGTGAACGTTACCAAATGAAGCGGCAATGGTGAAGTTCGGGCTCACCTTGCTTAATTCCTGGTAAGCATAAGCTACTTCCTCTGGTTGAGTATACAGGAGGGCATTGTCTACATCGGAGTTATCCACACCATCTTCTTCGCCACCGGTTACACCCAACTCTATTTCGAGGGTCATTCCCATTTTGCTCATGCGCTCGAGGTATTTTTTGCAAATGGCGATGTTTTCCTCCAGTGGTTCTTCGGAAAGATCGAGCATGTGCGAACTGAACAAGGGTTTGCCATGTTGCTTGTAAAAGGCCTCACCAGCATCGAGAAGTCCATCGATCCAGGGAAGCAATTTTTTAGCAGCGTGGTCAGTATGCAAAACTACCGGTATGCCATAAGCTTCGGCCAGACGATGAATGCTTTCGGCTCCGGCAACCGCTCCTACGATAGCCGCCTTTTGACCATCGTTTGAAAGAGTTTTTCCGGCATAAAATGAAGCACCACCATTAGAGAACTGAATCATAACCGGAGAATTCACTGCCTTAGCAGCTTCCAGAACTGCATTCACAGAGCCGGAACTCACCACGTTAACTGCCGGCATGGCAAACTGGTTTTCCTTTGCCACTTTAAATAACATCTGAAGATCGTTGCCGGTAACAACTCCCGGCTTAATAACATCTAATACTTTAGTCATTGTATTTGGTTTTTATTTGTACATCAATCGCGTAATGCGCTACTTGGTATTTCATTAACGTTTGGCTTAGGACAACTGTCCTTCACCCTGTTAATTATGCACGCGAAGTTAGTTCTAATTTGTATCCGGGAAAAAGTTTTAGGCATTTTTTTTGGGTACCGGCACCGTCTGGATATTCCTCCTTCGGCTAGTGTTTGTAGGATTAGCTGCCATTTTAGTACTTCCTTAAATCATTCCAAATAATAGGAAAATGTACATCTCGTTGTCAGAGAATGGCTTCCCATCCCTGACGGCGGTGAGTACACCATACCCAATCCGGGAATTGCGGATTTTTGGCAACCCTAATTTATAGTGGTTCTTAGAACGGATAACCTATCCCGAAATGAAAACTAAATCGTTCCCGCAAGGGATAAGGCGCCCTTCCGGAATCAATCCAGCGGGCACCGGAAGGCAGAGACGGGTCGCGCAGTTTAAAACCAAAATCGGTGCGCAGAAGCAGGAACTCAAAATCGAAACGCAATCCCAAACCCGTACCCAAAGCAATTTCGTCGTAGAAACGGTTCCACCGGAATTCTGAACCTTCGCGCAATTTATTCACTGTCCAAATGTTCCCGGCATCGACAAACAAGCCGCCCTCGATGTGCCAGAATAATTTAAAGCGGTACTCCAGGTTGGCTTCGAGTTTAACATCGCCCAACTGAGTGGCATAGGAGGTAGCTTTGGAGGAATCGACCGCCGAACCGGGCCCCAGTCCAAAGGTATTCCAAGCCCGAATACCGTTAGGCCCACCGGAGAAATACATTTTCTCAAAGGGAAGTGTTTTGGATTTTCCTAACGGATAACCCACTCCGGTAAAAACCCGATACACAATTTTATTTCCCGGCGTAATCTGATTGTGCACCTGAAACTCTATATCGGCTTTCAGATATCGGAAATACGGTACCTGCATAAAATTGGAATCGCTCACCCACGAAGTGAGTTGCGAAAGGGAATGCAGAATATTTCCGGCCGACTCCAGATTGGTGCGCAAATAGATAAAGTCTTTCTTTTTTTCAATAACCTGTGTGGTGTATTCGAAAGTATATCGGGTAGATAAAATGGTGTGGTCGGTAAAACTATTGATCAGTGGCGTATTCTTGATATCGTTGATCAGGAGCGAATCGGGCACCCCCGGCAGGCGAACGTAGTTGAATTCCAACGGGTGTAATCGGTGGGTATTAAATTCGTTGCCCTTCCACTCGTACGACAGGGATGTACCGGCAATGGTGCGCACATAGTCGGGCCGATCCTGATAATTAAAAGATGCATTGATACTCGTGCGAGGATTGTATTTCATGGTAAAGCGTTGTGCCGGAAAGGGTACCAGAAATTTGGGCAAGCCCAGGGTTGCTTCTACCCCACCCTCGCGCATAAAGGCAGTAGCAGCCTTCGGGTATTGCTTTCGCATATCCTCCACCGCACCGGTAAAACGCAGGTTAAAGTTTTCGGCACCGCGAAACAGACTGTAATTGTTGTACGAAAAATTGATACGTGCTCCCAGATCGCCGGAAGAGTTGGTTCCCACAATTTCGGTCTGATAGGACTGTCGCTTGCGGGGGGTTAACTCAATGTAACAGTCGAGACTCCTGAAGGCATTGGTATCGAGCGGACTGGTGCGAACCTCATCGAAACGAACGTTGATCAGACGAAACAAGCGCAGCGATGAATAGCTGGTGTAGGTCTGACGAACATTGGACAAACTGTATATTTTACCTGGCAAACAGCGGTTGGGCAGCACTACCGGTGCCGGACGAATACCTTGTTTGCCTTTGTAAAGGATGTAATTAGTATGTTCCCAAACCGTATCAACGGGCCAATCCCTGTTCTTATCGGAAAATAACTCGAAATTCGGATAAATATAGGTATTGCGAATCTGATAGCGTTGGTGGTGACGTACACGGGTTTCGGGATCGGGTGTACCGGCAATATCTTCTTTGATGGTTATTTCCACATCCACCAGGTTACCGGCAGCCAACTCGGTAGCGGTGTAAAAAATGAATTCTCTGGAGAATTTATAAAACCCCTTGTTACGCAAAGACTCTTCAATACGTTGCCTTTCCTCATCCAGCAACTCTTTATCAAAACGCTGACCGGGATGGATCAGTGAATTGGCCGTGTCGGCATACACAAAAGGCTGAATATCCTGGTCTTCAAAATGATAAATTACCTTCCGGATCCGATGTGGCTCATTAAACGCAACGGTATAACATACGGTCACTTTCTTTTTATCATAGAGTACGGTATCGGAAACTTTGCCGGAATAGTACCCCTTGGTTTGCAGATAACTTTCGAGTTGATCCCTGGAACGATCCGTTAACAACGGATTCCAAACCACCGGCTCTTCGCCAATTTTACGCAACCAGCCACTTATGCCCTTGGTTTTCTCCGGCGATGCCAGATTGTAAAGAAACAAATGAAATTTCAGTTTCAGGATACGCTTGTTGGGTTTCTGTCTTATGTAGGATTGCAGGTCTTCAATACTGATTTCATCGGCCGGTGCCTCAATTTTTGTTTTGTTGAGCAGGTATTCATCGTTTTCCAAACGACGGGTAGATGAACAGGATGCTGCGAGAAACAACAGGATCATGCCATAAAGAAACGTTTGGGGTAATGTAACCATGCGCATGCGCAACTTCGGCTTATATTTAGTACTTTCGCCCAAAGATAACGGATTGCATGGTTTGCACCAGTACCCTCCAATGGAATTTATAAGAAATCGAAACCCTGGCGAATGAATACCCCAGTGATCTCAAAATCGCAAATAAAGCTTATTCGTTCGTTGCATCAGAAAAAATACCGCGATGAACATGGGCTGTACCTAGCTGAAGGCATCAAAATAGTTCAGGAGCTTCTGACTGCTTACAGCGATATGATTTACCTGCTTGTTGCTACCGAAGCGGCTGCAAAAACCATACAAGCGGGCATTTTGCCTACCCATCAGGAATGGGTACTGATATCGGATACCGAGCTAAACCGTATCAGCACCTTAACAACTCCTCCGGGCATTATGGCTGTGGTTAAAAAACCTAGCTACCCGTTACCGGAAACACTCCCCACCCCATCGCTAAATCTAGTACTCGACGGCATACGCGACCCGGGAAACCTGGGCACCATCATCCGGCTGGCCGACTGGTTTGGTATGGAGCATTTGTTTTGTTCGCCGGATACGGTGGAGTGTTTTAATCCAAAAGTGGTTCAGGCCAGTATGGGGGCATTGTTCCGTGCCCAAATGCACTATACCCACCTGCCGGAATACCTGAGCCAACTGCAGGCCAACCAAACGGTACACTGTTACGGCACCGCACTGGATGGCCACAACCTCTATGACATTCAGCTTGAAAGCCCGGCTCTTATTGTGATGGGCAGCGAAGCCAACGGCCTGTCCGATATGGTTCGCAGCCACTGTCAACAGAACCTGCTCATACCCAACTATGGACAAACGGTCACCCGCAGCGAGTCGCTTAATGTGGCCATTGCTGCCGGCATTTTTTGCGCCGAATTCCGACGCCAGCTTGGAAAATAAACCGATTCAGGAATTTTGTGGTTAGCGGTTTTGGAAGATCACGATGGGCAGTACCTCTTTTGTTTTATAAATCAGAAACAGCCGTATAGATGATTTAGAACCTCCCCAAAAACATATTGCAGGTAACCTTTGGCACACCAACATTCCAGCACCGCATTAAATATCAGTTAGTAAAGGACAACTAACCACGTTGCCAACTACTCAAAATGAAACGAAATTATCACTACATGCGAATTGACAGATCGAATGTAATCGGTGTACTTCTTGAATTCTTCGGGTAAATCGCCCTTACGATCGGAGCGGCGAATAATATTTTCCAAACCATGCGAATACTTAATTTCCGTACCCAGTTTAAAATAGGGCATATAGAAGTCCATACCGAACCCGACATCTACATACCCTTCTAACGGATCAATCATCAGCAATTGTTCCTGAATATCGTATTCGCGCTTATTGGCCAGGTCGTAGCGTACTGTACCCCCTGCCAGCAGATAGGGTCGGAAATTATTCTGACGTTTGGCTTTGTATTTTAACATCAGAGGCAGCTCCAGGAACGATGACTCCACCTTATATTTCAGGAACTCGTAAACTTCTTCATCGGGCACATCGGGGTTCAGGCTTTTAAAATAGAGGTAGCGCTCCCCAAACGATATTCCCGGAAGTGCTCTAAAGTCGAGATTCTCCATCAGCCGGAAGTTCGATATGGCATGAATGTTAATACCCGGACTGATTTCTTCCAAGCCTATATATACTCTGTCGACACGTGCTTCCCGTGTAGGTTCAATACGATAATCGAGAAAATTAAGCCCTATAGAAAAACCAAAGTGAACGGGTTTGTCGTCGTGAGTAGGATCGTTTTTAACCTTTGATTTCTGCGAAAAACCTAATTGGGCAGTCAACACTACCAGACCGATGAAAAAAAGTGCTCTCAAATTATCAGGTGTTTATCCATAAAACGGAATGGCTGCTAAAATAGTATTTTTCTTGGCAAAGCGAAACATCGGAAAAAACGAATCCAAGCTTGAACAAGAACATGCCTGGAAGGATCTGATTACGCTGGTGCGGCATTTACACCTACCGATCTTCTACAATTGTACATGACACTCATCCCTGGGTACCGACAGAGTACAAATACCAAAAAGAATACGACCTAAACCATGTGACAGAAAAAACAAGTTTCCAATCAAGTTTTGAACAACCAGTATCGGCCAATACTGGTTGAAGGATGATATAGCATATCAGTCTTCTGATACCGCTCCAGTCCGAAAACGCCTTAATTCAGGCTACAAATCAGGCCAGTGCCTAACTACAAGGAATCAAAATCTGCGGCTTAAAAGCCGTTAAAGCAATTGGATGGTATCACTCTTTTTTATATATTAATGCAACCTAACCTAACCCTATGCGAGTATATCATGTTATTTCGTTGCTTATAGCATTCGTTACCTGTTCACAAGCACAACAATACTCCTTCACCACACTCACCACTGCCAACGGACTATCCCAGAACGATGTAAATAGTATCCTGCAAGACAGCCGGGGGTTTATGTGGTTTGGCACCTACGATGGTTTGAATAAGTACGATGGCTACGAGTTTATTGCCTATCAGACCATGCAAAACAATACCAACTCGCTATGCGGCAATCTGATTCATACTTTACGGGAGGGGGAGAACAACGAAATGTGGATCACCACGGAAAACGCCGGTTTATCCCGGCTAAATTTATTAACCAACGAAATCATCAATCTGGGGAATTCGGAGGCCACACCTCATCTGTTCCAAACCAATCGGCTGGAAGATATAGAATACTTTCCGGGAGGATATATATGGTTGGAAACCCAAAGAGGTATTTCCTTATTAAAATACAACAGCGATGGAACATATTGGTCTAAGGATATAACTCCACAAACCGATATGCTGGGCCAGCTGTATTCCCAACGCCGGATGCGAACCCTGTTTAAAGACAACGACTCCTGTATCTGGCTCGTTACTCATGGAGGTATCGGTGTACTTCATCTGAACCAACAACACGCCATCACCCGGATGGACGAGATTCAATTCTACGACAATAAATTTGAATGCGTCATTCATTGTCCCGAGGGCTATCTGATTGGAGCCATATCGGGGTTGTACTTTCTAACCTACACAGATCGAACAAGAAACAGGTATCGGGTTGCCAAACTGGATACTATAGTTCCCACCTGCATGTGCGTTGATAATTTTGGCAAATTGTGGGTTGGAACCACCAATGGCATCTATGTGTACCATTATACCCCGGGTACTACCCGTCCCTACACCCTGAACAACCATTTTACCATGGAGAACAGTAATTTGGCTTCCCATAAAATCCGCTGCATATACAAAAGCCAAACGGGGATACTTTGGTTTGGAACCAATGGAGGAGGAGTAGCCTTGCTGGATCAAAACAAACCCAACTTCAGGCATTACCCGGTAATTACAGATAAAAACCAAAAACATTATTCCATTAAGTGTTCCGCTATTTATGAAGACCAGCGGGGCAACCTGTGGATTGGATCCGACAATCACGGACTATTTTTTTTACCGAACACCTCCAACCGGCAATATTCCCAGGAGTGCTTTAGGTTCCAACCCAATGAAAAATCGCTGTGGCATGCTGTGTACTTTATTCAGGATGTGCATACCAATCAGGGAAATTTTTTGTGGGCCGGATGCAGTTTCAACAATGTTTTGGTAGAAATTGACCTAAAAAAATGGGGTACTCCGCAATTTATGCATCCTATTGAAGGACTGCCCGAGATGTGCTTCCAAATGACTCAGGGCCGCGACAGCCTGATTTGGATTGCTTCGTATTGGGGTGGTTTGTACCGATACGACCCCTATTCGGAACTAAATGAATTTGACCGATTTCTGGAAACTAACTCCGATTTACCATCGAACATAGTACGCAGTGTGCTCGAAGATGATGCGGGGCGGATATGGGTTGGAACCAGTCATGGACTATGCCGTATCGACAAAAAAGATAAAAGAAATGAGCAGTTGCGGATGAAAATTTTCACAGCAGAAATGAATACCCCCGGGAGTTTAAGCCACAACTACATCCTACCCATCCGCGAAACTTCTGATAACACGATATGGATTGGCACCATGGGAGGAGGACTCAACAAGTACCAGCCTCCCAGCGATTCAACCCTTGAGGGGTTTGTTAGCTATACCACCGAACAGGGCCTTCCGAACAATGTCATTAAGGAAATTATCGAAGATAACAACGGCAATTTGTGGCTGGCCTCCAATAAGGGACTGACCCGGTTCAACCCAAAAACGGAAAAAATCAGTATCTACGATAAGAACGATGGACTGCAGGATAATGAGTTTAGCGAGCTTTCCGGATGTAAATTAAAAAGTGGCGAAATTCTTTTTGGAGGAGTAAATGGTTTCAATGCATTCTTTCCGGAAGAAATTAAAGAAGACACTACTCTTCCTATTGTAGCTTTTACGCATATCGATATACAGGGTATTGAAATTAATATTCATGATACCATTCACGGAAGAGAGCTGTTAACCCGGCAACTCAACGAAACCCAGGAATTGCAACTGCGATACAACGAGAATAATTTCTCGGTTCACTTTAGCGGATTACACTACTCCTCCCCGTTGAAAAACCAATACCGATATTTCCTGAAAGGATTTGATAAACGGTGGAATTCCACGAATGCCCTTGCACGTTTCGCCAAATACACCAATTTGGAGCCCGGACAATATACCCTGCAAGTACTGGCCTCGAATGGCAATAATAACTGGACCAGCAAGGCCAAAGAGATCCGAATCATCATCCGGCCCCCCTTTTGGAAGACATGGCTCTTCCGACTACTTCTTTTACTGTTTACTGCCCTGGCACTGTTGTTTGTTTATCGATTCCGGATCCGTCAGCTAACCAGGGAATTGCAGCGACGTAAAGAGCACGAGCGTGTTCTGACCCTGGCCAAAACCAAGGCGGAAGAATCGGACAGTTTAAAAAGTGCTATAATTGCCAATCTTTCGCATGAAATACGAACTCCGGTGAATGGAATATTTGGATTTTCAGAGCTGCTTTCCTTGGAGAACCTATCGACCGAGAAACGCCAGCATTACAGCAAAATTGTTCGGCAGCGCTGTAACGATTTAACTAAAGTACTGGATTCGGTATTATTGCTTTCCTCGGCACAAAGCGGCACCCTGAAAGCCGCCCTTTGGGATCGACCTTTAGGGACCGTGCTCACAGTTGTCCTGGCTGAAGCTCGGGATGTTTTATCTGCCAAAAAGAAAAATGTCCGTATTACCTTACAGGATACTGGCACCGATTTAAAACAAATCGTACTCGCCGACCATCATAAGATCCACTATGTACTATCCAGCCTGCTGGACAACGCTATTAAATTTACCGAAAAGGGAAATATCGAAGTTTGCTGCAAGATTGTGGATGGGATGATTGAATTTTCTGTACGTGATACCGGCATTGGAATTCCCGAACAGTATCAGAAACTCATCTTCGAAGAATTCCGACAAACCTCCATTGGCCTGTCGCGCCAATATGGTGGTATTGGACTGGGACTCTCGCTTTGCAAAACCTACGTAATTATGATGGGAGGGAAAATATGGCTGGACTCTGTTGAAGGAGAAGGCTCTATATTCTACTTCACTGTACCCTATCGACCTGCATAATTTAAGTGCTCTTACAGATCTACCACCGCAGTGCATCCCACAATACCGGTATGATAGTTTTTGTGCAGTTCCTGTTCGAGCATCGTAAAGAGCACCACGGAGAGCACTTGGTTGATCTTAATGTCGGCTTCCAGGCTATAGCGAAATTTATCCCATGCCTCATCGCGAGGTGCATTCATCTGGTAATAGGCTTCGCAACTCACCTTAGGGGTTACCGGACATTTTCGGATGTTATATTGTACTTCAGCCTTCTGACGAAGATAATATCCCGTTTCATACGACAGCAACTTATTGCTCCCCGGATTAGATACCTGACAACGGGTGCGCGACTTAAACTGCCAACGACCCATTTTCTGTTTAAACCGCAAATCGGCATGCAAACGGCCCGAATACAGATCCTCTCCAACGGTCTGTTGAAGAGTCAAACGGTAGCCCAATCCCACTTCCAAACGTTTTACCGGTTGATAGAGCACGTTCCCCTCCATCAACCATTTATCCTGGATCAGTCCCAAAGTCCTGCGATCCTCCAAAGAGACAGAATATTCCAGCTTTTTACCCAAATTATTGCTTAGCTCAACACCTAACCAGTAGCCGGGAAGAACGTCTTTCGAAAATCCCGTTGTACTGACCAATAACCACAGCAATACTACAACTGTCCGGACAGTGGACACTTTCCGGTGAAAATGAAATCGATTACGTATCATACCCATGCTTTTCGTTTCAACAACCGCGCCTCAGAACCCTTGCCGGATTCTTAGAGTTGTTCTACAGTAATTGTACCCAAATCCACTTCCTGATCGCGTGTGCTTATTTCCACACTATGGTGCAGTACCACTCGTTCAGTACCTCCGGTAACGTCATCGGAATACAGAAACAAGTCGTAGGTTCCCGGTATCAGCTTTTTGAATACAAAAGAACCATCAAAATGAGTACGAATGCGCTCATCGTAAACTGTATGACTGCCATAAGTAAGATACACATCATATTCCTGTGCCGCCGATGTATCTTTTGCCACCAGGTTGGGCCATTGGGTAAAATTGTAGTAATTGATCAGTTCTACCTTTCCTTTGATTTGAGCCTTTCCATCGTTCCAGGCAAGTTTTTTGATTCGGGTAATCGTACCCAGATTCACTTCCTGCCGGTTTTTATCGACATGTACTGCTTGTTTGCTGGCTATCTTGGTATCCGATTGAGCATCGGCGATATCATCGGAGTAAACGAACAAGGTATAGTCGCCCTTTCGTAAGTTCTGGAATTGGAAGGAACCATCGTAAAGGGTTGTTGTTTTGTCGCCCACCGATGGTTCGGTACCATAAATAATAAATACCTCATCATCAGCAGTCACATCGGTAAACAGTAACTGCGAATAGTCGTCGTTATAGTACTGGGTTTGTAACACCCCGGAAATACTGGCACTGCCTCCCTCGCCCTCGGGAGTTTCGCACGAAGAAAGATAAAGGGCAGCTACTGTACCCATAAGACCGAGAATGATAGCACGATTTGTATTCATTTGCTTAGATATAAGGATTACTAATTTATTATTGTTTTACAATACGTTGGGTTATGTATTGGTTGTCCTGCTCAATACTCAGGATGTACATACCCGATTTAAGTCCTGACACATCGACCGAACCATGTGAACCTTCAATCACCCAATCGGACACAACACGTCCGTAGATATCGCGAACGGTAATATGAGCAACTGCTTCCGAGGGCAACTCTATCCAAAGCATGCCACTGGTCGGATTCGGATAAACGGCCAAGGCATCGGGTAGGTGCGTTTCCTTAAGTTCCGAATAGGTTCTTACCATAACTGCCTTCCAGTTGGCCGGATCGTTACCAAACTCATTATCCGCGACACGTACCAGCGTATATCCATAACCATCTGCAACCGGATTCCACGGTGCTTTATCGCTATAGCTTACGGCATCCACCAGTACGTAGGGTGGCCGCTCTATTTTATTAGGATCATTGATAATTCCCGGGCGATACAATCCAATGGTTTCACCCCCGTTCGAAAGACTGCCCTCCATGGAGAATACTTGAATGCCCGTCTCCAAATGATACATTCTCCTAAAAGCTGTATCAGATACCTGGGCTTCGATAATATAGAGTGAATCGCCTGATGCAAGGGAAATTTCTTGTGGAAATTTAAAGTCAGCTCCCTCCACTTTCCAGGTATATTGAGGTTCGTCGGGGTGAGAGAAAGATACGGTTTCTGAAGAAATATTTTTCAATTGAAGATATTCCCCGGCACTATCTGCCGGATGATACATGATTTGGGATATAACCACCGGCCCCACAGCAGGAAGGGTATTGCCCGTTCCAAGACTATTATTTTCCTGAGCCACAAAGAAGTCTTCGCCCTGGCTATTGGTATGCTTACCAAAACTTACTGAGGGCATAGCTGCCCCAAAATTAACTTTTGACGAATACCCGGTTAGTAGCCCCGCTTCCGTTGCCGAGGTAAGACATAACTCTTCTCCATCGGGATCGACATGGAAGCCTGCATCGAAATCGTTGGAAGAGAATAGGCGATATCCACCCGCCGAAATAGTGGTTCCTGCAGGAATCTGCCACTTTTTAGGTTGTTTCCTATCGTCGCTCAGGAACCAGCCACCTATATCGGCTGCAGACGATGTGGGATTGTACAGTTCCACCTGATTCAGAATGGGCAACTCGGCATACGACAAGACTTCGGTTATTTCAATCGGGGCAAGGGTCAATTCGGGATCGTCGACACCGGGCGAACCATGCATGTTGGTGGAGGAACGCCAGTATTCCGACTTATCGGGATCAGTGGCAACATTCTGGGTTGCCGGAACCAGCGAGTAACCATAACCATCAGCCAACATGGGCCAGTTAGCTCCATCCGAGTAGTCCAGCTTCATTGCAATGGATCCTTCACGGTCTTTCAACACCAACTGCTCACCGGAGTTTTTCAGGTTACCCAGGTAGAAGGCATTGGGCGCAAAACCATAACGCAACTGAAAGGTGTCCGCATCGGAGGCAATCACAAAAAAGTTCCCGGGTTGCAGATGCGTTTCCGGGAAAGTATAATCGATCCCTTTCGTAAAAGAGCATGCACTAAGATCGATACTGTTGCTCCCTGTATTTTTCAATTCTATGAATTCCAAATCGGACGAGCGTCCCGTAGAATCGACCGAAGGATTATAATGAATCTCCGTGATAGCCAGGCCCGGTATTTCCTTTAGTACATCCACACCTAATTCGTATAGCGGACTCCATTCGTTTCCATTCTTCACCCTTGCCTTAATATCCATACCATGGTTCATAGTAATCAGGCCATTGTTGGACACACTAATGGCACTGGATTTTACAGCTCCACCCACGGCACGCGGGTCGCTTCCATCGGTAACATAATAGATGGTGCCATTGCTATTGGTATGGGTAAAAAGAAGAGGTGTACCCGGGTCAACCGTAATGGATTTTTTTTCTATGGGCATGCCTTTTTCCAGTATTTGAGGAGCCTCCAATGTGGGGGCATAACCCCATTCGGAAAATAGTTGCACCACATAATCGGTGCGTAAAGGTACATAGTCTTCCAGAAGATGGTTAACGTTTTGTTCCCAATCAGCACGAGTGGGTACATTGGATAAGTCGGACCCAGATGTAACCCACCACGACCAGCGTGCTGCCTCAGCAATTACCGGATTGTAGATTTGCTCCTTCCTTTTTTCCAACATGGCAGCAACGGTTTCCGGTGTAAACAGTCCACCCTCGCTGAAAAACTTATACACCCGGTCGGAAAATTTTAATCTATACTCATTGTTACTGAGCAAAGCCCGGTGAATGGTGAGCGGATTAAAGGCTGAAAACTGCTGCGAATACCACGATGCATCCAAACCATTGATGTAGGTATTATCAGAAGAATAGTACATCGATTTTTCCATATCATGGACCAACCATTTAAAACCATCCGGATTGGTACGGTTATAAATGCCAATAAAGTTATTCGGCCGCACCATCTCACCCCACAAACCTGGCCAGATCACACCGGGGCCATCTTCACTTCCGGTATAGAAGCTAATAAGCAGGTAGTCGATCAGGTTCTCCACATCCAGCAACTTTTCGTAGGTAGCATTGGGTGTGCCATCGGCATTCATGCCCTGAATACGGAAGTAGTCTGCATTGGACGAAAAACCGGAAATCATAGCGTTCCATAGCCGCTGGGCAGCATCCAAATTCCCACCCGATGCACCAATCAACAAGTCGTTGGGTGGATCAATAACATTCTTTTGTGGCTTGATTACATCGTAATCTTGTGCACTATACCCCATGTATTCTTGGGCAAACTTCTCGTCGGCTCGTTCCTGAATCTGGTACAACCCCCAATACACTCCATTCAGATACAAATGACAATAGTAGCTGCGGGTATGGTCGTGACCCATTTCCCCTTGCACATCACGGGCATATATTTCCTTCAGAAAGGTAACTGTAGATGGATCTTCCCCAGATTGCCAGGAGGAATTCTGGGCAGTGCGGAAATCGAGATGATCGTATTGATTTAATCCATCGCCTCCAAATACCGGGTAATCGAGTTTCGCTGGACCATAATCGTCCTTAAAAAGGATGCGGAACGAGTGCTTGGGATTCCGCGGCAAACGACTGTACCTGCCCCGCATACGAATGGCTGCATCACACTGGAAGTCGGCTCCGTTAGGATCAATCAACTCCACAGAAACCGGGCGCTCCCAGCCTTCTTTAAGTGCATTCATGTAAATACCGGAGGATGCATCGAAGAGGTCATTATATTCAAATACCAGCGAATAGGTAGGTATTTCCAATAAAGCATCGTCCATTAAGTCGGCATAGGTTGACGATTGGGTGATTTCCTGATTCATTAAATAGGCTATACTCTGAGGAGCTGTATAACCCGGCCAATCAAAAGTAGCACGTGGAGCCCTCCACATTCCACCGGGAGCATCCTGCTCGCTTACGGCATCAATAAAAATATAGCTCTGGGTAGCCACTTTGCTCATGCTATAGCCTGGCGCTTCCACCGCAGCACGTATTACCACCCCAGGTGTCCGTCCACCCCGATTTAAGGTACTTGCAGGATTAATAAATACTGTTGCCGGAGCAGTTGCTTCAACACGAGTACCTGAAAATAAAGGATTGCTGCCATCCAGGGTATACCATATTGTGGCACCGGAATGAATGGAGGAAAGAGTCAGGTTAAAGGCTTCCTTGTAGATACCCCGTTTGCTAGAGAAATCGGGCTTATAAGCTTGTAACTCACCTTGCTCGCCAGAAAAAAAGGCGACTCCAAAGTACGAAGGTCTGGTACGGGCCAGGTTATATTCTGAGAACCATCCCAGTTTCCCCTGACGGGTTCCACCATCGTTGTCAGTAATTTGCACATCAAAACCTATGGGCAGCTTATCTACAACGGAACTAAGTGTCAATGTCGAAAACGGAATGGCAATCTCGTAGCACACCGTATCGCCCGACTGGCTCTGTGCCATAGTAACTCCGTTCGTAGTACCATGTGCTATTTCATACACCGTGGCATCGTTATAGCGAATCAGGTAGTAAAAGTCATCACTCTGATAGCTACCCGGTTTATCGTTGTTAACATCTAAATAGATTTCAATTCCGTCATCCAAACTACGATCGCTTTGGTTGTCATTCCGCCACTCGTTATCGCGCACCATGGCAAACAGGAACAAGGTATCGGCTGTCCATGCTACCTTAAACCTACCACTCAAATCAGCTGTAGAAGAAACTGTCCCATAATTCAAAGTTGCCAGGGGCTGATAGTTGGCCGAATCCCAGAT